>JANYBU010000088.1 GCA_025360665.1 Nitrospira sp. | reverse complement strand
TCCGTGATCGTCACCTTGCCGGTGATCGTGCCGCCGTCCGTGACCTGAATTTCTTCATACGCCCAGGCGACAGAAAGGCCCAGCATCAGCCATCCGCACAACACGAGCAATAGCACCCTCATGAGTCCTCCACGATTCCTTAGTGTGATCGAACTGGAAACTCAGCCATCGTACCAAAAGGATGCACCAAAGAAAAAGGGGGAAGCCGTTGGCCTCCCCCTTCTCCTGATTCATCTACCTCCTGCCAACAGCAGGAGTTGCGGTCTTACTTCGCTGCGACCGGAATGACCTGCACCGGTTGTTCAACCGACGCACTCTTCATCCCAGCACCCGCTCCGTGCAACGGCAGCAGACGAGTATCGCCGGACGGCAACACACGCACATAGCCCCACTCCCCGGACTGGGAGTATGGCAACCGCTGGTTGCTATACACATAGTCGCCCGGCAAACGGTATGGACCGCCGGCCGATGGCAAGAACGCATCGAGGGTCTCCGACCCGGCGAACTCGACCACGCTGATCAGATCTGCGCCGCGCATGAAAGGCTCGATCGGCCACTCATGCTTCTCGACGCTGAACATTCCGTTCTGCTCGTTGCTCGCCCCGATTACATGGATGCGCACTGGATCACCTGCATGCGCTTCAATGAGCGGAGTGGCTGGATCTTCAGGCTTATCCGCTTTGCAAGGCTGGAACATCTTGCCCAGCGAGCAACCCTGCTCCTCACGATACTTGTATGGTTCCGACCGATAGTTGACACCGGTCAGACCCGCCACGTTCTGCACATACGGCATAAAACTCGTGCCGATGATGTTGTCTTCGTCCTGGAAGAACAACGCCACGTCACGATAGTTCGGCCGTAGTTCGTTCCCCGGCACCGACCGATCGATGATCACGTCAGCCGCCCAGGCGTTCTTGTTCGTCAAATCGGCCCCGGTCTTCGAATCCCGATACTTGGACCCTTTCGGACCGACCACCACAGCTCCAAACAACCCGTTGCGTGGATTCGTCATCACGTTGCCCCAATCCCACACCAACGACGTGGTTTCACCGTTGAACGGATCCGCGTAGTAGGTATAGGTCCGCTCGGCGCCAGGAGCAATCGTCTGATCGCCTGGGTTGTTGCCGACGTTGGCGCCCATCGAATCCTTCGGATCGAAGGCCAAGCCGATCGCGGAGAAGGAAGCCTTGCTCTCCTTCATCTTGTTCTTCAGATTGACTTTGACGCAATCTCCAACGTTCACACGAAGCGTGAGCGGCATGGGGTGCGCACCACTCGCCACCTTCGCAGTATCTTCCTCCAAGGCGTAGATCTTGGCCTCGGGGTTGCTGATTTGGATCTTCCGCTCAAAGTCCACCTCGATGGACTCAGGCGCCTTCGCGTTGAACTTCATCGACGGATAGTCCAAGGCCACGACGTTGAAGTTCTTCACCGGAGCGTCAGCCGGACAAACCGGCAACGCCTTGGGAATCTCGCCCTTGACGGAGAACCCGGCCGGCAACTTCTTCAGATCGGCCTGCTCTTTGTCAAAGACACGGATGATGCCCCAAGCCCCTTCGGAGAACTTCGAGGACCGACCATTGAAGTGGATATAGTCACCCGCTTGCAACCGCGGTCCACCAGCCTGCGGCACCACGAGGTCGTAGCGCTCCGCAATCCCGACGTGCATCGAGTTCTTCCGATTTGCATCGCCGGCATACCGTTCACTCAGGAAGGTATGACCGGAGAGGGTCCAGGTCATCGTCTCGTTCATGAGGGTGTGGAGGAGACGGAACACCATCGTGTCTCCCACATAGGCCCTCAGGAGCGGCGTGTACGGATCGCCATGGATCTGGCTGTTGAACGCCTGCGACACATCGGGATTGGTGGCCAACCGCTGAGCGATCGGACCGGCCCTGAAGTTCAAGCCGCTCCCCGTGGTATGGGTCCCACCGTTCAGGAATGGCATCGGCGTCATATAAAGCTTATCCGGCATCATGAACGACACGGTCTTACCCGCTTCAAGGGCCACTTCAATCGGCTGTCCTGGCGGATTGCCCGCGGTTACGATGTTGACGGTGTGCGGCACGGTATCGTGCACTTGCACCATCAACTCACGGAAGCTGTTGTTCACCCCATAACCGACCGGCTCGACGGTGCGAATGTCCGCGATCGGACCGCTCCGGATTGCCTTCCCCGTCTTCGCATCATGATAGGTCGATCCAACCGGTTCAGCGATGAACGTCCCGAAGCCGCCATGCGGCCATGTGGTCGCACCGAATGCGTGGTCGTGCCAGAATACGGTCCCCACATCCGCATCGACCCAGAACCGCTGACGAACGAACTCCACCGTCACAATGTCGTTCGCCGGGTGATCGTTCTTAAGACCCTTCGTCAAGGCGATCGTACTGCCCTTAATATCCTTGATCCGAGCGATTTCATTGCCCTTGACGTTATCGGCGCCGACCAAGATCAGCGTGCCGACATGGTATTGACCTGCATTCTTCACCGTGAGCGAGGCTGCACCCATCTTCGCCGGCACGGTCAGCACCGTATTCATTGGAGCCGGCAGCCCCTTCTTGCTGTCCTTCTTCAACATCGTGAACGGGCGGACCGACTGCTCGTAAGAGAAGCCGGTGATCACGCCATCCGACGCTTGGTTATCGAACTGGAGAAAATGCCAGTGGGTATTGATCTTCGACGACTGGAAGTTCGTGTAGTCGTCGTCATCCCACTCGCTGGTTAACGTCCAATCTAGGCAATCGTAGATGTTGCCGCGGACGACCAACGGATACTTCAGATCGTCGTTGGCCCGGATCGCCGCCTCTTCTTCATGGAGCACATAGATCAATCCGTTCGGATCGACCACCGCCGGTTCCTTGCCCTGAGCCTTGGCGATCTTGATCGGCAGCTTGATGAAGTGGACATTGTAATTCTTCCGTCCCGCATTCTCAGGACAGAGGCTCCACACGCCGTTCTCACCCGGCTTCGCCGGGTCGTTGCTCTCATCCCCATTCGCATCCCGGCGGATCATCTCCAACCACGGTGCCCCGGAATGGTTCGGGGAGAACATCACCCGCTTGCCGAAATGTGGCGTCAGGTGAGGCCAAGCCACCTTGCCGGTCATGACCTCAAACATAATCGGATGCCGCTTGCCAGGATGGGTCGACTTGTACTTGGGATTGTCCGTCGTACTTTCCTTCTCGCTCATCGCACGATTGCCGTCCCAAGCCCAGTCCAACACCGTCGCGTCGTAGGACACAAGCTGACCCTTCTCATCATCTTTGTGGCCAGGCTTGCCCATCGTAGGCATCTGCATCGCCACCCAATCCTTGACAGTGATGGTGGCAGGGTTAGTGGTCCAGTTGCTCTTGCCCTTGTCGGTAATCGTAAATTGCTTGCCGAACCAATCGACGGTCTGACCGATCAACTTGTCCGATGAAACCGGAGTCTTGATCCGGCCCTGGCGATCCGGCAATTCGCGCAGATCCGGCATCACGTCGTTCCGAAGGTCTCCCTGCTGGATCGTGTTGTATACGCGCCAGTAGCCCCACATACCCGCCACATAATGGTGCGCGACGTGGCAGTGGAAGAGGAAATCACCAGCCAACTGCTGACAGAGACCGGAGCCGCACTCCGTCTCCAGGTCGAGTGCTTCGGAAGGACCGATGACTTCGACGTCGACCCGGTCTGTCTTCGCACGAATCACGGGATACTTCACCGGGCCGTTCCCCGCGGTCGCCCAGAGGTTCATATCGTCGATCGCCCGCGGGCTGCGCGGCCACCGAATGGTCCCACCATGCGGATGGTGCGAGTGGAACACCTCCGATCCACCGTGCACCAAGCGGAACTTGGCCGGATCACCAATGTAGGAACGGGGGATCGTCGGGGAGGGATCGCCGAACGTATAGGAGCTATAGCCCATCGACTCGTCTTCGAACCCGAAATACTCGTGCTGCACGTGCATGTTGTTGATGCCGAACGGCTCGCTGCGATAGTTGATCGCACGGCCACCCGGACGATAGGCGTCGGTCAACGGATCGCGCTGCGGGAGAAAATCTCCCTTCTTGTTCAACGGGCGGAAGGCCTCGTCGCCGACTTCGTGATAGATCAGCACATACTCGCGAAAGTCCGGACCGGTGCCGTTCTTAATGATCGTCTGCCACCCACTGGAGGCCGGCGTTGGATCGCCCGTACCGAGCGGCTCCAGGTAGCTCGATCCGCGGGGCTCGACGACGAACGCGCCGAACAATCCCATCACCGTCAGCTCACGGTCTTGGCTATAGGTATGGAATTGGCGGACACCTTCCTGGGTGTTCGGGTGGATGTACCACTCGAACTCGCCGGTCTTCTTTTCTTCGACGACAGAATCAGAGTTGGTCGTCGTCGCCGGGGCTCCGGTAGCGCTCACCACCATGCTCGATCCATGGATATGTAGACTGACCGGTCCGCCGCCCTCTTCCAGCTTGTTCGAGAGCTTGAGCTTGACGCAGTCACCCTGGTTGGCGCGGAAGACGAGGGGCTGAATCCACTGAGCCTGCACGCCAGGAATCACGGCGCCTGGATCGAACCCTTCCTTGTCGCGGGCTTCCTTATTCTTGGTTTCTTCTGCACGCACCTTATCCAGATTTTCATCCAGCACATACATGTAGCCGGGATAGAAATCGAGCCACTGGTTGAGCGTGATTTCGACATTGATCGTGGACACGTTGTATTGCTTCACCGGGGCCGTTGCCGGACACTTCCCGCCGCCGGTCATCGCCACCGGCTCCACGCGAGGATCGGACACGAGGAGCATGTCCTGCCCGCCTGCTCCATACTGGTGCATCATGGAGGAGGTGTTATACATCCCGGTGTTGACACCCTGCACCTGAGGATCCTGGGCCATATGCTCCATAATCCGCTGATGCTGCTGTTCAACCATCGCAGAACGCTCGGCCTTGCCGCCCATCGCATCCTCGACGATCGTCTGACCTTTGAGTTTCTCTGCCCAACCAGGCAGCTGATGGTTCATCGCGACGTGCGGCGGCGACGTCTCAGCCTGTGAGGGATTCTCAGCGGATACGAGCGGGACCCCGAGCAGAGCCACAGCTGCCATCGCGCCGAGCATGCGGGTAGGCACACAAACCCGTAGCTTGTGAATGAACATGGACTGGCCTCCTTGAAATGGTAAGTAAAACCTCCAACAACCCAAGCGAAACTTATAGGTCGAAAAAAAGATTCACGCTCACACCCATCCCCCACGACACGATGGGATGGTCATCTTCAATAAGAGGTCGAAAGATACTGAACTTCACATAGGCTGTCAACCCCTCCATGATCCCATTCGACTACTGACACGACTCGCATTTTCTCTCATGCGGAGTCCCACGCCATATAGATCGAGTGGGGTTTTCAGCCTCTGACATCTGAGGGCATCTTCTTTCAATGTGCACGCCTCTACTTATGTGCGATAATGACCCCTATGTTTCTGAAGCGTTGGCTGGTTGGCGATCCACTCAAAAGCGCTCAGGCAGGACACCAACGGCTGTCGAAACGCCTGGCCCTAGCAGTTTTCTCCTCCGACGCCCTATCTTCGGTCGCGTATGCCACGGAGGAAATCCTCCTGGTCCTCGTTCCATCCAGCCTGGCCTTTACGCATTTCTCGATTCCGATCAGCCTCATGATCATCCTCCTACTTGCAATTTTGACACTCTCCTACTCCCAGATCATTTTCGAGTATCCGGGCGGCGGCGGCGCCTACACCGTGTCAAAATCGAACCTGGGTGAGTGGCCAGGACTGACCGCAGCAGCCTCCTTGATGATCGATTATGTCCTGACCGTCGCGGTCAGCGTGGCAGCTGGCATCGCCGCGATCACCTCCGCCATTCCCTCTCTCTTTCCATACCGCACGGTACTCGGCGTGTTTGCCATCGTGGTCGTTCTCCTGGTCAACCTACGCGGTGTTCGGGAGTCGGGAAAAGTGTTTGCAGTCCCGACCTACATGTTCATTGGGAGCATGTTCCTCCTGTTGGGGGTCGGAACTTTTCAACTCCTGTTTGGACAACTTACCCCCGTGGTCCCTCAGAGCATGGCGGCTCAAACCGCGGTCGAATCGGTGTCGTTGTTTCTCCTACTCCGTGCCTTCTCATCAGGCTGTGCTGCCCTCACCGGCGTGGAAGTCATCTCGAACGGCGTGCAGGCGTTTCGCCCCCCGGAACCGAAGAACGCCGCCATCACGATGATCACGATGGCGCTCGTCCTGGGCACATTGTTCCTCGGCATCAGTACGATGGCATACCATTTGGGCGTCCTGCCGAAAGAGGATGAAACCGTTGTCTCGCAGGTTGCGCGCGCCATCTTCGGCGAGGGAGTCCTCTACTATTTGGTACAAGGTTCCACAATGTTTATCTTGGTCCTCGCGGCCAACAGCGCCTTCGCCGGATTTCCACGCCTCGCATCGTTGTTGGCCCGCGACGGCTACATGCCCCACCAGATGTCGCTCATGGGCGACCGCCTGGTGTTCTCCAATGGCATTATCATCCTGGGAGTCTTTTCGTGCTTTCTCATTGTCATATTCGGCGGTGACACCCACGCACTGATTCCGCTCTATGCCGTCGGCGTGTTTCTATCGTTCACCCTCGCGCAGGCCGGCATGGTCCGTCGCTGGCTGGGCAAGCGCGGGCCTCATTGGCGGAAGAAAATTGTCATTAATGGCATCGGCGCGGTCGCCACCGCTATTGCGACCGCGATCATCGCCAGCACCAAGTTTATTCACGGTGCCTGGATCGTCATCGTGCTGATCCCAATTCTGATCATGATGTTCCGAGGCATACATGCGCACTATAAGGCCGTCTCCGACCAGATCGTACTCGACCGACGAGGAAGCCGCCCTCCGATGCCTCGGCGTAATATCGTCATCATTCCGATCAGCGGGGTGAACCGTGCCGTCATCCGTGCGGTAGACTATGCCCGAAGCCGGTCAGGAGACATTCGGGCAGTGTTAGTCGACGTAGACTCGGAAAAAACGGCCCGGCTCGAAATGCAGTGGGCCCAGTGGGGAGGCGGTGTCAACCTCGTCGTCTTGCACTCGCCCTATCGATCCATCCTGAACTCCCTCCTGGACTACGTCGAAGAGATCCTGGAAAAGGAGCCGGACACCTGGGTCACCGTCGTCATCCCCGAGATTCTCCCGGCTGAGTGGTGGCAGAATATCCTGCATAATCAGCGGGCGCTCCGCCTAAAAGGCGCGCTCCTGTTCAAAGATCGCGTCATCCTGACCGACGTGCCATTCCATCTCAAGAGGTGACCGTGAGGCGTGAAACGTTAGGCGTAAAACGTCAAACGTGGGTTCGGACATTTTGCCTCTCTACGGTGGCCAGCTTACTGTGCCTGCTCTCTGAGCAGGCACAGGCCTTTACGATCATCGAACCGGCGGAAGGGGCGAAGCTGATATCAGGCACAACCGTTACCGCCCGTGTGGACCTCGGCAAAGATTCCGGCATCGTCCAGGTCCGCTACTATTGGTATGGTGAGCGGGACGAAACGCTCGTGGAGCAGGAGGATGCGACAGCCACAGGATCGATCGTTGCGCCGGTGGCGCTGATCGGATTGGCCGACCATAATCCGGCCTTCGGCGGCCCGCTGCGCATCCCCAAAGACGGCATCGGGCCCATGCGATTGCTGGCGGTCGCCGAAATTTCACGAGGACGATTGGGCACTCGCTCCGTCTTCGATGAAATCCTGGTGAACGTAGAACCAGCCGCCGCTCTCGCGACCATTGAGTTCGAAACCGATAAACCTCTGCAGCTCGGACGAACGGGACAATCTTCCGCATTCGGCCACGTCGATTCAATGGGTAAGGTCTTCGAGTTGCCCGTGGTGGGTGAGTTTACCGATGGCGTGACCCGACGCATCAGTTCCCCTGCCTCCGGCACGGCCTATCAATCGTCAAATCCCACAGTCATTCGGGTGTTGCCCCATGGCCTCTTACAGATCGTCGGCAACGGCAAGACCGTCCTTACGGTCACGAACCGCAGCAAGCAAGCCTCACTTGATGTCGGGGTGACAGTGAACGACGAGCCGAACGAACCACCAGTGGCCGACGCCGGAGCGAACAAGACCGTGAGGGCTGGGACGAAAGTGAAGCTGAGCGGATTGAACAGCCGCGATGCCGAAGGCGAAGCCCTGTACTATGCGTGGAGTCAGATACGCGGCAGCAAGATCGCGCTGCTGGACGTGGATAACGCCGAAGCCTCGTTTCTCGCGCCGACCGTGTCAGAGAAACGGACCTACCGGTTTAAGCTGAGGGTAACGGATAAGAAGGGAGCGGACTCTGTGCCAGCGTTTGTGGACGTCACCGTCGAACCTTGACGGCTGCTGAAAACGACCCCCAACTTCGTTGTCGGTCGCGTGCCCTCCTCACATACCCTCACCGCGTATGCTCCGGTGGTCCCGCTCCCTGCCGCCTTGTTGGGTTGCCGTTTTGAGCAGCCTTCTGGATCACAAAACGAACTCGCCGCAATACCCAGGTTCTGCAGTCAGGAAGATGATCCCACTGGCCGCTTAACTTGACCCAAATTTTTGCAAAGCGTAGCATCCGAGAACTATGACAGTGCGACGATCCTTCCTGTCGATCCTGGCCTCGCTACTCCTACTCGTTGTTCCTCTCGTCGCTCACGCTGAAACCAAAGTCCTGACCGCCGAAGCCGCATACTTAATGGGCGATGGGGAAACGCCGTCCTTCGCTGAGGCTATGGCTCTGCAGAGAGCCAAACAGATAGCGCTGGAGCAAGCTGGCACCTATGTCGAGAGCTATACGAAAGTTCAACACCTCGATTTGACCACTGAGGAGATACAAACCATTGCGGGCGGCGTTCTTCAAGTCGAGGTTTTGGACAAAAGCCGAACATTGATCGGCGATGGCTTGCGGTTCTTTGTCAAGATCAAAACCACCGTAACCACCGACAAGATGGAAGAACTCGCCCAGCGCATCAAGGGCAAGAACGTCGCGGAAGAATATAAGAAGCTCCAGGAAGACTACGCTCGGCTCGGCAAGGAACTCGAAACCTGGAAGCAGTTGGTCGTTCGAATCTCCCCTGGTCAGGAGCGTGACACCGCCTTGGATCAAATCAGAGAGCGGGAAAAAGCATTCGCAGCCCTACAGAAGAACGAAACTGCCCTCTTCCAACGCCTTGTTTCTGGAGAATCACTCGTAAGAAAAGCCCAGGATGAGAGGGCAATGGTGGACAGCTTGTTTCAGAAGATCCTGGAACAAGGATATCTAATCGCCATAGGCGAACCGACGCTCCATAAGATCGGGGTAGATCCTATCAACGGGGACATGATGAAACTCCGGGTCCCAATCACCTTGCAAACAAGCAAGGCAATCCGAGTGGCAATGGAAGAAACGGCACAGTCTCTCGGCGGCAACAGCAAGATTAAGCGTTTAGTACGCGGCAAGCACCCTGATGACACGAAAGGACGCACCACAGAGGCTACCGTCATTAGGATGGGGAGAGATGAGGTCGTCTCCCGATACTTTCGAGACCGCGTTGAGGAACTCACTTTCGTTCTCAATGTTACGCTTGAAAATGGAGAAGGATGGTCGTGTTCGGATACGAATGGAAATAGGGACCCAGACAGCCTTTCCTATTTAGACATGAATCCCATTGCGCCAGTGATCGAGTTTCGCACCGAAACGGAGCTAGGTTTAGCCTTGTATGATCATATTCGGTGGTTCGGTGATGATCGCCAAGTCTTAGTTGCTGGCTCGGTGGCCATCCATAACAAAGCCTTCCCGTATTCGGATCGAGTTGTTGCGTTCGACGACATACGAAGCTTCTCGATTACGATGGCGCTTCCAGCTAACGTGGCTCGCAAAATTAAGGGAATCACTGGGGAAATTAGGGAGATTCCTCGTTTGTATTCCTCCTTTCTAGGGGAAGGCTCCATCCCCAAGACAACTGAAACCGTTGCTACGAGGGATGATCTTCCATGGTGGCAGCGACTCTTTGCATCCTCAGGAGATGTCCGAGACACCGCTCCCAAGCAACCACCTCAGAGGAAGTTGAAAGATATTGTACCCCTTTGCAATATTGAGCCCTGAGGGTGAAAATCCCCTACGAAAGGAAATAAACATGACGACCGAACCATTGAAATCCCTCATGGAAACGGCTCTCAAGAACTTTAGGCAAGAGTTGGTCAAGCAAGGAGTCTATGCAGAGGACCATGAGAATCTGAATCGAGCCTGCAATGGAGCACGAGACTTTGTGGATTATCTGCTGGATGGGCCAAAGGTTTTAAGCAAAGGGCGCCGCCGACCCAAATGACAATCCAATGTCAGTTTCTCTACTGCGTTAAGGATCACAGTAGTGCCAACACGAAAACAAATGTTTCGGGAAACTGTTCAACAACTTGACGAGGAATTTCGTTTCCGATTTTCCGCGAAACCAACAGTATCAACCCAGCCGATCATTGATCGAGTAAGACGCTCGATCTCCTGGCTTCGACGAACCGCCGAGCTATCAGATGAGGATCGACCACCTCGTTTTGTAGATCTATGGATTGCGCTGAACGCACTTTACGGTCAGCCACCTTACGCGAAAGAATACAAATCAGGAGACAAGGAAGATTTCGGCGAATTCGTGCAGAGGCTGACCGAACTCCGATCTGGCAAAAGTCAGCTCAGCCACTTAATCGGCAAGAAGCAGTTTCAGGTGCAAGCGCGGGAGCTTATCCGGAGCAGGTATCTTTGGAATGAGTGGTGGGGCAAAGAACAAGACAAGTACCGAGAGAGATCACGCAATGGGCTGCTTCGATTTGAAAAATCACTGGGGAATAGCGATGCCGTGACTTGCCTCTCCTGTCTCTTCGAGAGACTCCTGGTTCTTCGCAATCAAATAATTCACGGCAGTTCCTCTGCGTCAACACGAAAAAGCAGGGATGCGTTATATCCGGCCATCCTACTTCTTGAAGAAATTCTCCCGGAATTCATTCGACTAATGGTACATGAATGGCATGGAACTGACTGGCCACCAGTACCCTATCCCGGGAAAGAGACTCCTCAATATTCTGAGTAATTCTGGTAAACCACTGTCTCATACGTGGGGGGAAACAGTGCCTGGAGCCGTTTTCCTCATTGACGTGTCTCATTCAGGTACGCGTCATGCGCTGTACTAATGTCGTTCAGTCTGCTTGAACCAATCCCGGCAAGCGACAGCAGAAGTTTTTTCTGACGAGCGATTAGCCTCCGCATCGCAGGTGTCTGCGTTAACGATTGCTGCTTCTGTTTGCGGAGAGACGACTTGTCCTTTCTGAAGACAGGTCTCAGCATGGCCGTCATGATAGCGTAGCGGCTTTGGCAGAATAATGGACGGTGAAGACTCCTCGCTCAAACATTGCCTAGCCGCATTGGCCCGTAGGGCATGCGGGCATTCCATAGTTTGTAATAAAGGCGGCCGGGATCAACGCGACTTTGTCCGAACGGTCTTGGTACGGAACCAGTCGGCGATCGTATCGATACTCGGCTTCGTGGTCGTCACGTAAATCGCAAATTCTTCTAGTTCAGGATTTGTTGCAGTCAGGCGATAGCCGTTCACCTGAAGAAACAGAGCGACGGTGGAAATGCTGATCCGCTTGTTGCCATCGATGAAGGCGTGATTCCTCGTCAGGCCGTCCATCAATACCGCAGCTTTGGTGAAGATGTCGGGATAGAA
>JANYBU010000320.1 GCA_025360665.1 Nitrospira sp. | reverse complement strand
TTTCAACCATGTGGCGACTTCCGGTGACGGATCGTGCCGCGCCGTGGAAGGAGAGTTTCATGATGAGGGCACTCCATTGTGGCGGCTGATCAAGTCCCAGGCTTCCTGGGCCGTCTCGGCATAGTGAAACAACTGTAAATCCTGCTGGGCGATGAGCCCGTTCTCGACGAGCCATTGCCAGTTGATCAGGCGTTCCCAAAAGTCCCGTCCGACCAGCACGACCATCACGTTTTCGGTTTTGCCTGTTTGGAGAAGCGTCAGCGTCTCGAATAGCTCATCGAGAGTGCCGAATCCTCCGGGAAAGGCGACGAGCGCCTTGGCACGGATTAAGAAGTGCATTTTCCTGATGGCGAAATAGCGAAACTGAAAATTGAGTTTCGGCGTGATGTAGGGGTTCGGGTACTGTTCGTGCGGTAAGGTGATATTCAGGCCGATCGATTTCGCTCCAACATCTGCGGCTCCACGGTTTGCCGCTTCCATGATGCCGGGCCCTCCGCCGGTGACAATCACGTAATCGCAACGACCGTCGATCTGGCAGGTCGAGGACACCAGGCGGCTGAACTCACGTGCCACGTCATAGTACTTCGAGAGAGCGAGTTGTCGTCGCGCGATCGCCACCTTTTGCTGGTGCGTTGAATCGTTCGGGGCTCGAGCAGCGTCCTCTTCAGCCACGTGGAGCGCATGCTTCGCGGCGTTCGATTCTTGTAGCCTCGCACTGCCGAACACGACGATGGTCGACCGGACCCCCTCTTCATGCTGGATCAATTCGGGCTTGAGAAGTTCGAGGCCGATGCGGATAGGGCGGAGTTCTTCCCGCTGGAGAAACTCTGTGTCGCGATCGGCCGGAATGTAGGAAGAGGATTCTGCAGCGGGGTTGATGGAATCTGGATCAGAGGGAGGGATCATGCGGGCGATTATAGCGGGCTTAGAGAGGTCAGGCAATTCCGGACGGGAGTGTCGCTCTAGAAGGGCCAGAACCATACGACTGGCTCATCCGTGGTTCGTCTGGAAAATCCGTAGGCGCGCACGGTCCACTGGGGATCGAACACCACCTGGAATTGCTCGGGTGTAATCCCGGTTTTGTTCAGGGTCATCGTGGGGGCATAGGGCAAGACCAGGCGGGCCAGAGCGCCGAAGTCCAGGGCCGCAGACTTGGTATCGCCCCAATTATAGAGCGCCACAACCCCGAATTCAGATTCTGTGACCTCATCGGGGGCTCCGATGTGCTCGGCCAGCTCGAGCATCGTCGTCTGTCCGATACGGATAAAATTGACCTGTTCTGAGGTCACGACTTCGTTGAAGACCACTCGTCGGACGCTACAGCCAGCACAGAGGAGGATGCAGAGTGTGACAACGACCAACCTGATCGAGTGGCAGCGTACGGCCACGTTAGTCACCAAAGGGCCACAGTCGGAATTGTGTGCGACCGGTGCGTTTGCCGTAGACCACTTCTTCGGCTATCCCGTTCCTGTTGAAAAACACGTAGAGATTATCGCTCTTGATATCCATGCGGATGAAATTCAGCAACAGGAGCAACATTGCGGGCGATTTCCCGTCATAGTAATAGTAGTGAAAGATCTCTCGATCGTTGCCTCTGACAATCCGATCCGGGGCACCGATCAATGAGACAACTTCTGCCATGGTCGTCGTGCCTTTCTTGATGGCCGAGATGGCTTCTTCTTGAAGCGGCTCGCCGATCGTTCCCCTGGTCACGACACAGCCTTGAGTCAGGACCAGGGCCAGGACGATGATGATACCAGCCAGCGGCTTGGAAAATAACACGATTACTCCTTTTGCTAGGCCTCGTTTGGACGATCCTCTACACGCTGTGGGCGTGCTAAAACAAAATCAGTTTCAAATATCGCATAGGATGACGGAGTGAGCCCCACTCTACGGTACACTGCCTGCGCAGCGCGGTTGCTCTCTTCAACATACAGACGGACCCCGCAGACGTTCGAGTTTGTCTTGGCAGTGGCCATCACGGTTTCATGCATCCGGCGAAAGACGCTCTGGCGACGCCAGGCGGGGTCAACATACACACTCTGAATCCACCAAAATGTGCCGTTGCGCCAATCGCTCCATTCATAGGTGATCATCAGCTGTCCGAGGAGTTGTCGGCGGTCGCCCTGTTCCTGTTCTGCGACGATGAAGAAACCATGAGCGGGGGTTTCGATCAGGGCGATGGTCCCGAGATGCAGGCGGTCGCGATCGAGGCGGCGGCCCTCTGTTTCAAGAGCCATGGCTGCGCTGAACGACGCGATCGTTGCCGCATCTTCTGGTCTGGCGAGTCGGACGTTCAGGTGGTCGAGGACTGGCATGGGGCTTAGACCGTTGTCTTTGGGGCCTGTAGCCATCCGGTTTTCGGCTTGTACAAACCGGCGGTACACTCCATCTTGATGGCGTCTTCCGGTGGCAGATTGATCGGACGTACCTCTGGCTGGGGGACAAACGCGAGGAAGCCGGTGAACGGATGGATGGCCGTGGGCACGAAGACCATAAGCAATCGTGTTGGCGGTGCGACTTGCAGGGCCGGCGGTGCGGCTCCCATGACAAAACCGATCGCCCAGAGACCGTCTCGAGGAAACGGGAAGGCCACCACGGTGCTGCGCCCGAATCGGGTACGAAAATTAAGAAGATCGGTCATTCCTTTGAGCGTGACATAGACACTGCGAACCAGGGGAATGCGCTCGATCCACCGTTCTGCCTGGGTGATAATACGCTGTCCGACTACATGGGTGGCGATGGCGCCGATCATCACAACAAGGAACAGAAACAAGACGAGGCTGAGTCCAGGACTCTGTCGGGCTCCGATATTCCACGGGAGATCGTGGATCAATTCGTTGAGTGCGTGAAATAATGTAGAAAGGATCCAGAATGTGGCCCAGGCCGGCACGAGGACCAACAATCCGGCCACGGAATATTTCCACAGGTTCTTTGGCATCCCCGCGTGTTTCCTACTATACGATCAGGCGAGGTTTCTAGTGTAGCAGAAACCGCTA
>JANYBU010000306.1 GCA_025360665.1 Nitrospira sp. | reverse complement strand
CATTGAAGACCTTCCCGTCCTTATTGACGTCAACCTTGATCCATGCGCCAGAAATCGGAGAGCCTTCGTAATACTGTTGCCATAAGACCTGTGAACCAAAAATTGTTTTCTTCACCTTGTCAAACTTCAACTGAGAGAGATTCGCCTTGATCTTGAGGTCTTTCGCGATCTTCTTGAGAAAACCGTCGGCGATAGTTCTCGCGCTCCGGCGGCTGGACCGCGAATCGATATCGTAAATATGGCGAGGAACATCGTATTGCGGGTGAGCCTCGAACTTTGCTTTGACGCCTCTGAGTGCGGCCATAAGCTACCCCCTTAGTTGATGTATACGTGACGCCCGGCCTTCACCCAGGTGCAGCACAGGTCTGTGAGACGAATTTGAATGGCACTCAGTTCGCACCACCGAGGGACCTCATCCGTGGGTGAGGCCCCTTGCAATGCTGAATTCGGCTCGACGGTCTGTCGAACGAGGTTGGCCATGAGCAAGAATGGTATACGCTAGTCTTCCGAAATGAAACTGTCAATCGGAAGGGCAAGCGAGACGCTGGCATTTCAAGCGTCGCGCACGGACGAGGCGAGGACGGATCTGATTGGATTACTTCGGTAGATAGCTCGTCGAAGGCCAGGTCTGTCGAATCTCTGCCGCCTGCTGGTCGGCCGTAACGCGCTCCCGGAGAACCCCCTTCGCATCACACTCGACGGAGACGCCTCCGCATCCGAAACGCCTAAGTCGTTGCCCATTTCATTCCACCACCCAGATCGCAAAGCCCTTTGCGTCACGCAGCAATTGATCGGTCACGCCGCCGCCGAAGATCCGTTTGATCCGGGACGTCCCATGCCGCCCCACTACGATGGTTTCGTGATGTCCGCTTCGCGCCTCTTCGAGAATATTTCTGGCAATATCGTCCTCATAGCCGAACTTCAACGCCACGTGGTTCGTGTCGAATCCGGATTGTGTCAGCGTCTCGCACGCCTTCCTCAGGACATGGCACTCGGATTCCCGTTCCTTCCGAATCCAGGCATCCTGCTCACTGTGCAACTGCACGCTCAATTGCGCCTCGGCGACAGGACTCTCCGATCCGCCATGCTCCAGCAACTCCCGAGGCATGGGCTTGAGCACATGAAAGAGGGTGACGGCGACATCAGGTGTTCGGCGCAGGAGAGATCCAACATACTGGACAACGCGATGGGAGTTCTCGGACTCGTCGACGGCCAGAAGAACTCGCATATCGGCCTCCTTGGAGGTGCGTGTCGAACGGTGCAGCTCTTTATATACTATCCCCCATGAATTCGCCGATACCAGGGGGGGCAGAGCGAGTCCAGGTCCAGTTGTCAGAAGCTCGAGAGAGGGAATCTGCGAGTTGAAGTGGTTGCCCTTCGCTCGGAAGCCGGAAGAGAGGAACGTATCGCCATGCGCGCGGACGAGGCGATCAAAAAAGTAGAATGTTCCCGTGTTCTCGCCTTTGGGAGCAGGACCGCCGCGCGCGCCGACGAGTTGATGAGATGGGCACGGCGCTATATCTCTGCACTAGATTGCTCGGTCAGCCAGGCTTCGAACGCTTTACGGAGCATGCGTTTATGGTGCGGCTGGTATCCGGGGATGCTGGAGTAATCTTCCAACTCCAGCATCTTCTGAATTATGGTCACGGTATACGACGCCCCTTCAGCCTCGTGATCCTTGTGCCACACGGCAAGACGATTCTCGGACTCGCCCGTCTTGCCCGCCTCGAAGACGTGCCACTCACAGTCTTTCGAATATCGAAGGTAGGCCATGGAGACTACTCAAGAAATAACACAATGCCGCGCGCGAACGAGCCTCACATTGTTGGATGACAAGACTCAAGGACCGACCTTGCAGTCTCTCAAGTTTCATCTTCGCGGAAGGTATAACCAGCTCGCTCCAGTGCCCGGTGTATGGTACTCATCACTGTAGGAGTATCGGAGTGCGGCAGTACAGTCACTTCCGGTGCTGCCTGGAGTTTGGCCAGAAGCTGCGCAGCTTCTGATCCGACCAGCTTGTCGCAGATTTCATACAAACCCCCTGGGCCCTCCTCCAACATATTGTGCTCCTCGAGAATGCTATGGATCGTCGCAATGACGGCAGCCGTGGGAGGCGGCATGAGTAACGACGCGATGGCCCCATGATCCAGCCGGAGCTTGGCTGCAATGGAAAGTGGCTCCTCGCCCCGAAGTCGCTGGGCAGCAGGCAGGAGGATCTTTTCTTCCATGCCGATATGGCGGAGCAGCCCGGCTCGAAATTGATCATACGTGCCCTGATCAACAGCGCCAGCCTGAGCCACAGCCGATTGCAGCAGGCCTTCCAGTCGCCCGTGGTCTCTCACAAGAAAGTCTGTGATAGGCCCTGCTTTTTCCCCCTCTCCTAATTTCATCCGTTGCCTCCGATTATGCCGTTGGCACAATTGACATCGCCGCATGCAGAACGACTGCACTATAGGAATGGCGAGAACCGACTTCTTACCGCTAACCGGCTCCGACTGACGCTCTATTCGATGAAAGCCATATCCCCCGCACACGGATGGAAGTCTTCAGTGAAACACTTCCTTAAAGAGCTCCAACATCGCTGCCCAAGACTTCTTGTCGGCCTCCGCATTGTACTCGAGGGCCTCCATCCCTGCCTTGCGGGCATCCGGATTGGTGAATCCGTGCTTGACGCCCGGATAGGTAATCACGCGGAACGTCGCCCCCGCCGCCTTCATCTCCTGAGTAAACGCCTCCACTTGCTCCTTTGGAACAAACGGATCGGCTGCACCGGTGAGCACGAGAACCCGACCACGAACCTTACCCGACTCCGCAGGACTCTTCGTCGCGAGCGCACCGTGGAAGCTGACCACCGCATCCAAGTCCGCTCCGGCACGCGCCTCATCAAGGACCACAGCCCCACCGAAACAGTATCCGATGGCGGCAATGTTCTCTGCCGAGACGTGGGGATCCTGTTTGATGAGCTCGAGCGCCGCGTGAAACCTCGCTGGGATCACCGCAGGATCTTTCTTGACCTCGGTCATGAAGCCCTGGGCATTCTTCGGATGTGTGGTGACCTTGCCTTCCCATACATATCCAGCGCAAAGCCGACGTAGCCGGCCTCCGCGAGTCGCTTCGCCTGATACCTCGCGTGCGCGTTATGGCCCCACCACTCGTGGACGACAAGCACACCGGGAAGTCGACCCTTCGACGCGTCATCCCAGGCCATGAGTCCCTGTAGCACCGCCTCGCCCTCTTTGTATTCGATTTCCCTCGTTTGAACTTCAGCCGAAGCTCCCGACGCGGCCAAGAGCACCGCCGCGGCCACCACGATGTAGATCCTCTTCATACAACCCTCCCACAGCGCAACATAAGCATACGGCACCCTCAAGGCATTCGACGATCGCCACACGCGCGGACGAACTCCGCACCCCGGTCTCACAACACCGCTCAGCGATTTCGCGACAAACCGCCATGAATCATGCGGGCCAGCCACACGTGTTCTTCGCGTACACCACCCACCTTCCACCTTCAGCGCATTTCGGTCCAGCCGGAAATACGACTACGAAACATTAACGTCCGGCGGCTCGTCCTGACAAGAACAGCATCGCCAGTGTTCTCAATGCCCTGTACCAATTCGTCTCCTTGAAGTGGCATCGCGTGAAACCTGCTCATGAACGCCGAGAACGCCACCACCCGCTCCGTCGTCACAACCAACGCCACATGGCCGTGGGCACGCAGCTCCTGAACCCGTTCAGACACGCCTAAGTCCTCTGTCGTCCAATGCGCGAGGGTTTCCTGAAACCCATAGAGGCTCCGCTCCGTAGCCACCACGGATAATTCTCGGAGGACCTCCGACCGGTTGACATGCTCGTCCACGCTCAGTGACTGCTCGCCCCAGTGGCGAAGTTGCGAGGAGAATCCCAATAGTCTCGTGGAGGTAATCGCCAGCCCCGTCAAACCGAACGCCTTGGTGCTCACCACGGTTTCACCCACTGCAAGGTCAATCTCGGACGGCCCCACTCCATTCACCGCAACCACTTTGCTTTTGACGACCGACACCAACACATCCGTGAAGCGGCCTTGGGCGAACGCCGGCGCACCGCCGAGCCACAGCATCATGACCATACCGAAGTAGACCATTCCCGCACGCAAGAGCAACAGTGGACATTCGAACAGGGAACGCGGTCGATTCCATCCTACGATCATCAATCCCATCATCATGTCAAACGAGGTTACTGTCCGAAGCAGAGCATGTCAACGAGGTGAGCGTGGAGTCGGGCCACAAAGATCGAATGGGGGTAAGTTGCGTAGTGTTATATTACAAGACTCGACCCCTTTATTAGATTCCAGACTTCTTTGATTTGACTGTTCTCCCAGACAGTGAGACTGCCGCCGAAAATATCTTCACCATTGAGATCGGAATCGGGCAGATGAGGTCTTCTTTTAAGCCGCTTTCAAGACTGCCTTTCTGATGGACTGAGGCAAGGTGACTGGCAGGAAGGACTGTTTCGGATACAAATAGTCTTCGCCGGACTCGTCAATGACTCGCATGTGACCATGCTTCGCGGCTTGACGATCAGCCTGCGCGACATAGATCTTTCTCTTTTCAAGAGACACTGCGTAGCCCTTGTTCTCTACGCAGATGACCAATCGTGCTGATGCAACTTTAGCCTTTCTCATGAATCAGCCTCACAACAATCGTTTGATCTTGTATTCCTTCCGACCAATTCCCGCGAGGGTGTGTCAGGCTGAGTTGAAAATTGACGAAGCGGCCCCGGTGTGGTGCAGTGCTCGTTGCTCAGACAACCACCACTCCACACCAAAGGAAAGGAGCCGCTCCATGAAAAGCGTAGTCCAGATTCAGCGACAAGGCAA
>JANYBU010000298.1 GCA_025360665.1 Nitrospira sp. | reverse complement strand
TCCGCAGCGAATGGCCCTGGGCCAGGCCCAGGCTCACGGTCTCACGGTCTTCCGCACTCATGTGTCGATAGGATTTCTTTGACATGGCAACACCTTAGCCCATCAGGGCCTGTCGTGTTGCACTTGGAGTTAGAACTCAAGATGCTAACAATTTCTCCTTCGTGTCCAGACGGACCCATTCAATGGGATAGCCTCCTTTGTTCCACATGAGCGAACATCCCGAATCGTCACTAGTGATATCGGCTGCTTTTGCTTTCGCCATCATTGCCCTCCATAATAAGTGATGAACCCCAGCACAAAAGCCTAACGAGATGCCCGCTCGTTGACAAGCGTTCTCCCTATCATGCTCCGTGCTCGTGCCTTGCCCAAAGCTGTCCGGTCAAGCATTTCGGTCGGCTTGCTAATTTGCGCATGATCTACAGGGTTAGTTCTTGACCTCGTACCTGGGTGCTTGGTCGAAGCTCAGACCGGACATTACGTTACTGCCGCGTACCACTTCATTCCCCCATGCTGTCCGTTGCTGCTGACGCGTGCATCAGCGCCATGCTGAATCTCGCCATAGCGAAGCCACGCGGCCGCTCCCAGCGGGTGGCAGTCTGGGAGCGGGACAGGCACAGCAGAAGACGGCTGAGCCAGTCCCCTGGGCTCAGTTTTTCCTCGAAGTCGCTCGGGAGGATCGTTGCCGCCGATGACCGGATGAATCGGGACACAACTTGCCGCAGCTCGCGCCCGTTGCTCCACCACTGCAACGACAAAGCCTGTACTGTTTGAGGCTCGGCGAGTTTACAGGCTTCGAGCGAGCAAGGCGTAGTTGGGTGATTCAGGAGGTCTTGCGGCGGCGCGCATCCTCCCGAGCGGCGATCCTATGCTTTTGCTTTGATCGTGGACTGGGAGTCTGAATCGGCGGCTTCGCCGCCTTCTTCCTCGGCAGGCTTTTCTTCTTCCGGCACATCGAACCAGGACACAAGCATCTCGTCCCACCAGGCTTCATCGATCTCTTTCCCAGGATCGCTGCCGAGAAACGCGACATCGTCCGTCGTGATGTCGGGACCGACCAGCTGAGGCTGGAACTTAGCTCGTTCGACGACTTCTTTTGTGGCATACCCTCCGACAATCCAGGAATCCGGATCGGCCCGACGGGATTTGTAGGCCTTGAGCCCGAGCTTGAGATACATGAAGATTTGCTGTTGCACAGAATCCCCGACACCGGATTGAGGAAGCCCCAAGGTCTTCTCTATCTTCTTGCGCCAATGCCGATCGTCGTACCGCGACGTAATCAACTGGAGCATGGTCTTTCCGAATTCGGCATCGAGCGGCATGGTACTCGCAATCCCTCTTATGATTTCAGATGCTGTTTGAAAAATGCTGTGGCACGAACCCAGGCGTCTTTGGCCGCCTCGGGCCGATACACCGTCTTATCCGTATCCCGGAAAAAGGCATGAGGCGCACCGGGATAGGTTTTGATCTCGCCGGATTTATTATATTTCTTGAAGCCTGTAGCAAGCCGCTGAACATCCGCCTTGGTAATCCAGCCGTCATCCTCTCCATAAAAGTACAGCACAGGAGTCGATAGCTGTTGTAGCGGCGCATCGGGGTTTGGCACCTGACCATAGAACGGCACAGCTGCCTTGATGTCTGTGTTCACACAAGGCAGCATAAGTGCATAGGACCCGCCCATGCAGAACCCGGTGACTCCAATTCTGGAGGCGTCGACCTCGGGAACAGACTTGAGATAGCCGACGGTGGCGTTGAGATCCTTGAGTCCATCCTCCTGCTGCAGCATATTCATAAGCTTACCTGCCTCGCCAGAGTCGGTCGTGAGTGCGTACCCCAATCGGGAGTACAGATCCGGTGCGATCGCCACATAACCCTCAGCGGCATAGCGCCGTGCCACGTCCTTGATGTGTTCAGTCAATCCCCACCATTCCTGAATCACAATGATCGCGGGGCGTCGCTCCTTGGTTTGCGGGGCCGCCACATAGGCCCGCATTGTGACCTTGTCGCTGGGATACTGGACCAGCGTTTCTCTGATTGACTCGGCCATGGCTTACCTCGCTGGGATTAAGAGCTTATGGCTAATGGCGTATGGCAGAAGCATCGCGCTCCGCATCCGAGCTATCAGCTATACGCTATATGCCATTCGCTCCTAGCTTCCCGCCACCATCATCTCTGCAATCTTCACGGTCGGACTGGCAATGCGCCCACGGAACACGAGGTCGCTGCCGAGCATCTCGATTCCCGCAAACATGTCTTTCAGATTGCCCGCAATCGTGATCTCTTCCACGGGGTAGGCCAACTCGCCCCCTTCGATCCAAAACCCAGCAGCGCCCCGCGAGTAATCACCGGTCACCATGTTGATGCCGAAGCCGATGAGGTCCGTGACATACAGACCCTGTTTCACCGTCTTGATAATGTCTTGCGCCGTCTTCGTCCCGGGCGCGAGATAGAAATTCGTGGGACCGACCGACGGATTTTCACCGACGCTGCGCGAGGCATTGCCGGTCGATGCCAACCCGAGCTTCCTCCCGGAATAGGTGTCGAGCAGATAGCTCTTCAACACCCCTCGTTCCACCACTGTCGTCTTCCTGGTCGGCAAACCTTCGCCATCGAACGGTCGAGAGCCCAGTCCTCCGACCACTCGTCCATCGTCATAGACCGTGACATACTCCGGAGCCAGCGGCTTATCCAATTGGCCTGCCAGGAACGAAGCCCCTTTATAGAGTGAGTAACCCGACACCGCGCTGCAGAGATTCCCCATGAGACTTCCGGCCATTTCGGAATCGAATACGACAGGAACTCGTTGGGTGGTCACTTTCCTCGCCCCAAGCTTTCGGACTGTCCGTCGCGCCGCTTCCAGTCCCACCGCCTCCGGGGAATCCAGCTTAGCGAACTTCCGTTTCACATCGTACCAGGAGTCGCGCTGCATGGCCCCGGTCTCCGGATCGGTGGCGATGGGCGACACCGACATCGAGAAACTGGAACTCTGGTATTCCCCCAGGAATCCATGGCTATTGCTCAACACGACGCGTCCCGAGGAGGAGTCGAAGTCGCCTCCTTCCGAATTCGTCACACGCTCATCCGTAGACATGGCGGCAGCCTCGACCCGTTTGGCCAGTTCAATCTGCTGTTCCGTATTCAGCCGGGTGGGATCGTAGAGATCCAACTCCGGCCTCTCCCCCGCCATCTGATCCGCCGCCGGCAAGCCGGACACCTGATCCTCCACGACGGCCTTCGCCAAGATACAGGTCTCGGCGACGAGTTGATTCAAGGAGTCCGCTGAGAAATCGGAGGTGGAGGTACTGGCAGAGCGTTTCCCGACAAAGACACGCAAGCCGAGGTGCTTTTCCCGCGCCTTGGTGAGACGATCGACAGCACCCAACCGGACTTGCACCGAAAAGGTTTCGCCCTCGGCAATAATGATGTCCGCTTCCGTCGCCCCGCTCCGCTTCGCCTTGGCTAAAAGATCCAGAGCGAGTTGGCTATACCCATCGCGCCGTTGTATTTGCTGATTCATCGCTGCGTCCCGCCCACGGTGATTTCGTCGATTCGAATGGTCGGCAGGCCGACACCCACTGGAACGGACTGCCCTTCTTTGCCGCAGGTACCAATGCCCTCGTCGAGCTTGAGGTCGTGCCCGACCATCGAGACCTTGGTGAGGATCTCCGGTCCGCTGCCGATCAATGTGGCGCCCTTGACCGGCCTCGTCACCTTCCCCCCCTCAATCAAGTAGGCTTCGCTGGCGGAAAACACGAACTTGCCGTTGGTGATATCCACCTGCCCACCACCGAACGACACGGCGTACAGCCCGCGATCGACCGAGCGGATGATCTCCTCAGGGTCCGACGTTCCAGCCAACATAAACGTATTCGTCATTCTCGGCAGCACCACACTTTTGTAACTTTCTCGCCGCCCATTGCCGGTTACGGGAATGCCCATAAGACGCGCATTGAGTTTATCGGTGATGTAGCCGCGCAGAATTCCGTGCTCGATGAGCACGGTACGACCAGTCGGGGTCCCTTCATCATCCATGTTGAGCGAGCCCCGTCGGCCCGGCAATGTTCCATCATCGACGATCGTGCAGACGTCGGAGGCCACCCGTTTGCCGAGAAGGTGAGAGAATGCTGAGGTTTTCTTGCGATTGAAGTCCGCTTCCAGGCCATGGCCAATGGCTTCATGCAACAAAATCCCCGGCCACCCTCCGCCCAGCACAACCGGCATGACACCGGCTGGCGCTTCGACGGCGGACAGGTTGAGAATCGCTTCACGTGCTGCTTCACGTGCATACCGCAGATACCGATCGCCCTCGTGATAGAACTCAAATCCGACACGGCCGCCCCCCCCGAACGAGCCGGCTTGGCGTTGACCGTTCTCCTCGGCGATACAGGTCACTTGAAGTCTCGAAAGCGGCTGCACATCCCCAATCAGCGTGCCATCCGAGGTGGCAACCATCACTATTTTATATTCCGTGTTAAACGAGGCCATGACATTCTTGATGCGTGGGTCGTACCGGCGCGCTTCGGCATCGATCGCATTCAATAGGGACACGCGATCCGCTGTGGCAACTTCGGCCTGTGCCCGCTCGATCGGATAGAGATCTCGCATTGGGCGTTGACGGACAGGCACCGGAACCGCGTGGGCCCCGCTCGGCGAATTGGCAATGTAGCGGGCCGTATCGGCCGCGAGCTCGAGATCCTTCTTCGTCAGCTCATCGGAATAGGCAAAACCGGTTTTTTCCCCCGCCGTCGCTCGCACCCCCACGCCCTGCGACACACTCTTCGTCGCGCGCTTGACGAGGGATTCCTCCATCGAGACGGATTCGGACACACAGGATTCAAAGTAGAGATCGGCATAGTCGACATCGCGAACTTTGACCCGCCCGAGCGCCCCGAGCACCTCGCCTTCGGTCAGACCAAAGGACGTCAACTGAACAAGTTCACCCATGGTTTTCGAATCCTTACGACGGTTGGCATGCAGATGGACGGGGCAGTATAGCTGATTCATTTCCACTGGCGCAACGAGAGCTCATCCAACTCATCGCTTTTACAGGACATTTACGAAAATTCGTTTGACTTTCTTTCCCCTCACCAGTAGACTTTGCTCGCCTACCGCACGATCCTTGTGAGAATGGATCATCACCAACAGCACTCTTATGGACACGAAAGAATCGTCGGCCCTGGACCAGCTATCCGCCGAAGAACTTGCAGCAAAACTCGAACCTGACCTCTTACCCAAGCACGTTGCCATCATCATGGATGGCAACGGCCGCTGGGCAGAACTGCGAAGCCTCCCACGCCTTGCCGGTCATCGGGAAGGGATCAAGTCCGTTCGGGAAATGATCACGGTCTGCTTGGAGCTGGGCATCCACGCCCTGACAATTTACGCGTTTTCACAGGAGAATTGGAACCGTCCCGCTCAGGAAATCTCCTCGCTCATGGGCTTGCTCGAATACTACCTTTCGACGGAACGAACGAAACTTATTGAGCAGGGTGTCCGGTTGCGCACAATCGGCCGACTCGACTCCCTCCCGGCCTCCGCCCTCCAATGGGTCAGGGCCGCCGAACAGGAAACCGCCCATCTCGACAGACTGCATCTCACGGTCGCCCTCAGCTATGGTGGCCGCACTGAGATTGTGGACGCGGTGCGCGGACTCCTTCATGACGTACAAGATGGAAAGCTGCAGCCGGACGATGTGGATGAATCGCGTATCCAGCAATATCTCTACACCCATGATCTGCCCGATCCAGACCTGTTGATTCGCACCAGTGGCGAAACGCGAATCAGTAACTTTCTCCTCTGGCAGCTCGCCTACACCGAGCTCTATTTCACTCCGACCCTGTGGCCCGACTTCCGTCGCCGCGAACTCTTGCTGGCCTTGCTGGAATACCAGCGACGCGAGCGGCGATTCGGTCGCGTCTTCAGCACCATTTCTTCATAGTGGTCGATCTACACCCCCACAAGCAGGAATACAACACCGCCGGCCAACAGCCGGCTGAACCAACGCCGGCGGCGGCGTCCCGGTTTGATCCCCGTCGGATCTATACCGTTCTGATCCTCGCTCCACTCTTGTATGCCGTCATTCGATACCTCCCGCCCTCCGCATTTTCTGGCGTCGTGGTGCTGGCGGGGGCGCTTGCCCTCTTCGAGTTCTACCGATTATGTTTCAGCGACCGCAGCCACTCCTGGCTGATAGGGATCGGCCTGACAGGATTCGCCGCCCTGATTCTCGGAACACACCGGCCGGACATCATCGTTCCAAGCCTTCTGGCCACACTAGTCGGCATTATTTCGGTCCCGCTCCTCAGTCGCTCGCCCCTCGAACAGAGCCTGAGGGATGGTGCCCTGACCTTGTTCGGCGTGCTCTATCTGGGTCTCACACTCGGCCCTCTCGCGATGACGAGGCTCCTGCCTCTAGGCGAATGGCTGATCTTCTTTCTCCTACTGGTAACCTGGGCATCCGATACCGGCGCCTACTATGTTGGCACACTCTGTGGACGACATCGCCTGGCTCCCACGATCAGTCCAAAAAAAACTGTCGAGGGCTTGGTCGGTGGCTTGATTGGTGCCATAATAGTCGCGTACGCAGCTCGTTGGTGGTTTCTCCCTGAGTTGTCTGGTCTTGATTGTCTAGTCTTGGCCACCCTACTAACAATCACCGGTCTTTGGGGCGACTTGACCGAATCGGCCATGAAACGTAGCGTGGGAATTAAGGATTCCGGCGGGATTCTGCCGGGCCATGGTGGCATGCTTGACCGTCTGGATAGTCTCTTGTTCAGCGCCCCTGCCTTCTACTACTATGTAACGATGGTCAGCCGACTACGAGTCATTGAGTGAAGGAGCCCCTATGAAAACGATCGTCATCCTCGGATCGACTGGGTCGATCGGCACTAGCACCTTGGATATCGTGGACCGGTTCCCCGAAGAATTTCACGTGACAGGACTGACTGCCGGCAACAATGATGAAAAGCTCGAGGACCAGATTCGCCGGTTCAAGCCCCGCGTGGTGGCCCTATCGGATGCCTCCGCTGCCGTCAGGCTCCGGCAACGCTGTGCGGGACTGCCTGTCGAAATTTTGTCTGGGCAAGAGGGCTTGATTCAGGTCGCCTCTGCGCCCGAATCTGAACTCGTCATCTCCGCCATCGTCGGTGGAGCCGGTCTCGTACCCACCCTTGCGGCGATCCGAAGCGGAAAGCAGATCGCCTTGGCCAATAAAGAACCGATGGTCATGGCGGGGAAACTGATGCAGGACGAGGCGCGACGGCATGGCGTTCGTATCTTCCCAGTCGACAGCGAACACAGTGCGATCTTCCAGTCGTTAGAAGGCCATCGCAAAGAGGATGTCCGTCGCCTGATCTTAACGGCGTCCGGAGGGGCCCTCTGGACCCTGGGCCGGGAAGAGCTGCAAGACGTCACACCCGAACGGGCACTCCAACATCCCAATTGGAAGATGGGCGCC
>JANYBU010000297.1 GCA_025360665.1 Nitrospira sp. | reverse complement strand
TCCGGGACCGCGCAGGTCGTGATTGGGACCCATGCGGTCATTCAGCAAGGCGTCACCTTCGCGAAGCTTGGATTGGTGGTGGTGGATGAGCAACATCGATTCGGTGTGCTCCAACGGAAGACGCTCATCGAGAAGGGGTATAAGCCCGACGTGCTGGTGCTGACCGCGACACCGATTCCACGCACGCTGGCTATGACGGTGTATGGGGATCTCGATGTCTCTGTGATCGACCAGATGCCGCCGGGACGAAAGCCGGTGAGGACGTTTCTCTTAAGTGATAGCCAGAAGGGACGGGCCTATCAGATTCTACGCGATGAACTGCGGAGCGGCCGTCAGGTCTATGTCGTGTATCCCCTCGTCGAAGAATCGGAGAAGACCGATCTGCAGGCGGCCATGCAAGGCGCGGAGCAGCTGCAAGCGAACGAGTTGGCCGAGTTTCGCGTCGGGCTGTTGCACGGTCGGATGAAGTCGGAAGAAAAAGAGCAGGTCATGGCATCGTATAAGAAGGGGGAGATCCAGGTCCTGGTCGCGACGACGGTGGTCGAGGTCGGGGTCGATGTGCCCAATGCCACGGTTATGATGATCGAGCATGCCGAGCGGTTCGGGCTGGCGCAGTTGCATCAATTGCGCGGACGCGTCGGGCGAAGCGGACACCAGTCCTATTGTCTGCTGATGGCCTCATGGGTATCAGGGGGTAAAGGGGTAGCGGGGGGTAATGGGGTAATGGGGCAAGGGGGTAAAGATACCCCTCTATCCCCCTACCCCGCTACCCATACCACCCCATCCGCCGCCCGGGAGCGGCTGGATGCACTGGTGCGATCGACCGATGGGTTTGTGATTGCCGAGGAAGATCTCCGCATTCGCGGGCCCGGCGAGTTTTTTGGATTCCGGCAGTGGGGCATGCCGGAGTTTCGCGTCGCGAACCTGGTGCGGGATGCCGATCTGCTCCAGCAGGCGCGGCAGGAGGCCTTTGCACTGTTGAAGCAGGACCCGCAGCTGAAGGCGCCGGCGCACCGTGCCTTGCGAGAGACGATGTTGCGGCGGTGGGAAGCGAAGTTGGATCTAGGGTCGGTGAGTTAAACGGAAGGCGCGAGACGAGCGAGATGAGCGGGAAGGGGTGGGATGGGGGCTTTCCTCTAGCCCATTGCCAGGGGGTTTTGTGGGATTATTGCAACGATTGAAACATGACTTGAAGGAGGGGTTGGCGACGTTGCGCCATGGTACGGCGCAGGCGGCGATCCGTGCGTTGGAAGAAACGGAATTGCTGCGAATCCGGCTCGAAATCCGCAAGCTCGACCAGCAATTGGGCGAGCTGTATCGGGATGTCGGCGAGCGAGCGGTCAGCCTGGGCGAGGGAGGCGAACCGGTCGAGCGGGTCCTGTACGATGCGGAAATCGGTCGACTCGTCAAAGAGATCCAAGAACTCAAAGACGCACGCGGGAAGCTTGAATCGGAGATAGCGGAGATTCGGAGCGACGTATGAACGGCTCGTCAGGCGCGATGCGTCTCGCCGGCGTGGATATCGGCACGCTCACTTGCCGGTTGCTGATTGCCAATCTGTCCCCTGGCGGACAGCTGATAGAAGTACGATCTGAACGACGAATCCTTCGGCTGGGCGATGGCGTCGATCAGACCAAGCAGTTGAGCGCTGTTGCGATGGATCGGGTGCTGCAGTGTCTCAAGGAGTGGCGGGAGGTGATTGATGCCTCTCATGTCGATGCTGCGGCGGCCGTTGCGACGAGCGCAGTGCGTGATGCGGAGAACCGTGATGAATTTCTCGATCGTGTGAAGCGCGAAGCGGGCTTCGAGGTCGAGCTGATCTCAGGGGAAGAAGAAGCCAGGCGGACCATGCTGGGCATCCGCTCCGGCTTGCCCCAAGGCGTAACCGACGTGCTAGCCCTAGACATCGGCGGAGGCAGTACGGAGTTCATCCTGGATTGTCCGGGACAGCCACCAATCGTCAGATCAATCGATATCGGAGTCGTGCGTCTTTGCGAACGACTTCTTCATCATGATCCTCCGACCGACGAAGAAGTGCGCCAGGCGCGCGAATGGGTTGCGAGAGAAACGAAATCTGCCGTCGCCGGCATGGGCAACTACCAGACAGCCACCTTCGTCGGGACAGCCGGGACGATTACCAGCCTCGCTGCCATGGCCCAGAAACTTCCAGCCTACGAGCCGGCCAGAATTCACAACTACCAGCTGCAGCTTGACACGATTCAAGTACTCGAACAGACACTTCTTAGCCGCAGCAAAGCCGACCGTACCGGCCTGCCAGGCCTAGAAAAATGCCGCGAAGAAGTCATAGCCGCCGGCGCCATCATCATCCGGACGGTGATGGAGACGCTGGGGATGGCCAGCGTCCTTGTCAGCGATCTGGGATTGAGAGAAGGGATTCTCTTGCATCTTGGCTCAGAGACGAGATGACGGAATCCGCAGTTGATACTTTATGAAGAACATTGCTCCAGCTCTTTCTAATACCGTTGTCAATGAAAGTGCGAAGGAATGGGTTCCCAAGTCATTTGAGGGGTTTCTTCAAGAACTGCAGAACTTTGAGAGATTGTTTAATCGAGAAGATAACCTATTGGTGTTTCGGGGCCATCGAAGAAGAGATTGGTTGCTGGACTCGACATTCGTAAGGTCTAGCAAATCAAAGTTGTTTGGTCTCGAAGAGCACTCCAAGTTTTCGAGGCATCTTTCTGGATCCCTGGATTTGCACCGGTCGCTTCTAAATCTCTTTCTGCTGAAGTTTGGCATTTTGGTTCGTCCTTCAACAGAGCTTAGCGCCCTTGAGACTTCGCGCGGTATTGATCCCTGGTTTGAGCTCATGAAGAGAATTCAACAACATCCTGATGAAATGCAGGACGGTCCTTTCCTTATAAGAGGAACGAACATTCTCGATTGGACGAAGTCATCCGACATAGCGCTATATTTTGCCAATGACAATCGGAATGGAGACGGGGCGGTCTATATCTGCGACGCAACAGCAACGGGAAAAACGTTGCAGATTATCCCTGTTGGCAGAATTCTTGAGAAGATGGATGAGGATGGGAATGCAGGGAAAGCTCTCGGCGTTCCGCTAATGTTCCATCCAGCCCACCAAATTCTAAACCAAAGAGCAAAAAACCAGCAGGCTATTTATTTTGCGCAGATGGATCTCAGGGTTGATCTTGAAACCATTTGGCGAGAACAGGAGAAAATGCTGGATAACGAAACGATCGTTATCAAGCTTGTTCTTCCTGCTGGCACTGAATCCGAGACAAAAGAGCATTTGTCAAGAAAAGGAATTACTGCCGAATTTCTTTACCTCAATAGCTAGCCCAAGTGCGTCAGGTCTGGCTAGTGGTCTTCGCGGTTCATTTTTGCCAGCAACCTGCACCGAAAAGTTATTCTGTCTGAGAAATCACCACAGCACTTCTGATTCTTCACCTTCTCCATAGGGGACAGGTAAACTGTCCTTCACTGCGCGCATAGTTTTTTGACGCGAGACGTGCGAGACATGCGGGACGAGCGAGACTGGCCAAGCGGGGAGGGCCTGGTGGATTCCCAGGCTGCCCCGTCTCTCCCTTCTGAGGCCGCGCGTTGCGCGAGCACAAAGGGCAGTCTGCTTGACCTGCTTTCCCCGTGCTTTCGAAACCCCGCCTAATTTTTCGAGTAACAATATGTTGAACGATTGGCCTGTCAAGAAGTAGGGATCTATTTTCCTGAGAATCTGGCACCCAGATGTTTGCCGGCTCAGGTTCCTAGAAGGGGATTCGGATTCCCATTTGGAATTCATTCGGAACCATGCTTTGGCCCTGAAGACCGCCGAGATTCAGGTTTTGTTGAGACTGCAAATTCGGCGCGAACGTACGGTCGAGTTCAGAGTTGTAGCCGGCACCAAAGCCTGCGCCGATATACGGAAGAAACGTCATATGCCCAGCAGAGTAGCGTCCACTGAGTGACGGCACATCGCGGAACGGTGAGCCGGCAGAAGGTGTGATGGGCGTCGCTGCAGCGTCAGAGACTGCACTCTCCTGTAGAGAGAAGCTTTCGGTGCTGTTGCCTACGAGAGTGTGGGAAGCCACTGCTCTGTCAGAGTACGTCAATGCCAACGCAACAGTCAGAGAAATAATCCCCAGAATGTTGAAACGAGTGTTCATGACTCGCACCTCATGAATGGCCATGATTCATGATGTTTCCCAGGATCACCAGAAATATACACAGCTTGAGTTCTAACTCCAAGTGCAACACGACAGGCCCTGATGGGCTAAGGTGTTGCCATGTCAAAGAAATCCTATCGACACATGAGTGCGGAAGACCGTGAGACCGTGAGCCTGGGCCTGGCCCAGGGCCATTCGCTGCGGA
>JANYBU010000290.1 GCA_025360665.1 Nitrospira sp. | reverse complement strand
AATCACGGACAAGTTCACCGGGCAATCACGAGGCTTCGGCTTCGTCGAAATGGCCACACAGGAAGAAGCCAAGGCCGCGATTGCGGCGTTGAACGGCTCACAGATGGACGGACGTCCTCTGACTGTCAATGAAGCCAAGCCTCAAGAACCCCGCACCGGCGGCGGTGGCGGTGGCGGTGGCGGTGGTCGCTTTGGTGGCGGTGGCGGCGGCGGAGATCGCGGCGGGCGCGGTCGCTTCTAACGAAGCGCCAACAAGCAGCAGATGCAGAAGGGGCGCTTCAACCGAAGCGCCCCTTCACGTACATACCCCGCTCCTCGTACCTCACATTCAATTTGTCGTAGCGAACGACACTCAGTCTGTCGCGACTCCACTGGTCGTGACCTCAGACCGATTACACCCACGTGCCTCGCGGATGCGGCAGTTGTCTCGCCCGAGCGCTGTTGCGGTCACACGTATACGAGAGTAAAAAATGACCACCTCGATGTGGGCCACTCTGGGGCCTCATACGCGGCAACCATGCGGTGTGATTAGACGTGAATACTTGGAGGAATCGTCGAACCATGTCACACTAATTTCTCGTCACCAAGAGACCGCACATGCGTTACAGTCAACGTCCACGCCTCCTGTATCTGCTCCTTCACCCTCTGGCTTTCCACAGTGCTCTGTACGCCAAGTTTTGCAGAAGACATGGCCCTCCTGAGCATCGGTCCCCGCATTGGATTCAGTGGAAAAACTCCCCTATTGGGAAAAGAGCAAAGATACTTCTTCCACATGACTGACGTCGCGGCGGTCTTCAAGCTCCCCTGGTCATGGCCGCTCGGTGAAAAATGGAATCTGGAGACGCGACTCATTGCAAGCGCGGGGCTACTGGAAGCGGCAAGTGACAGCGGTCTGATGGTGACGGTTGTGCCGGATCTTGCGCTGAGCGTCTGGGATGGGCTTGTCACCTTCGACGCCGGAGCGGGGGCAGGGTTCTTCAGCAACTACAAGTTCGGCATGCAAGACTTCGGGGGTCCGGTTCAAATCGTCGCGACCGTGGGGGTCCGCGTCAATCCATTTTCGCATGCCTATACCGGATTTCGTGTCCAGCACTTCTCCGATGCCGGCCTGTATGGATCGTCCAGTCTCGGCGTGGACATGTACATCGCAGAACTTGGATACCGGTTTTAACCCGGACGTCGCGGGACTGGCGACCCCGTCGCACGTGAACAAGCAGGCACCGCCCTATGGCTTCCATCCTGACAACACGCACCGCTTCGCAATCAGCGGCGTGAAGCTCCCCACATCTTCCGAGACCCTTGTCATGACCTCATCCGCCAGCTCCTGATCCTCGAAACATTCGTAGGCATCATCGAGAAAACCGCCCCGGAGCAGCGGATGGTGGAGAAACGCCGCACCGGCACCAGTCGCCACATCCAACGGATACTCGGTCACGGCAATGCGCGTGAGATGAAGCCTATCCAGCCATCCACGAACGTCTTCTGCTGACGGCCGTTCGGCGAGATAGGCTTCAAACCGACGGCGTTCCACCAGGAGACCACGGACCGCCATTTCCTGATCGATCCGACGCCAGAGTGAATCGAACGTACCGAGCGAAGGGAAGGTCAGCACCAGTTGGCCACCGGGCTTAAGATGTGCCACCAATCCCTGGACGGTTTCGAAACGATTGGGACGGAAAAACATGACGGAGAGATTGCCAGTGATGCGATCGAAGCAGGGCAGGTGCGGAGACAGCGCGCGCATATCCAGGCATTCGAACCGCAGCCACGGGAGTTGCGCTCCTTGGATCGCTCGCGCGCGCTCGACCTGACGCCCACTGAGATCGATGGCCAGGACCTGTCCGGTGGGCCCCACCTGCTCTGCCAGGTAGAAAGCCGGGATTCCGTGGCCTGAGGCAATATCGAGAATGGTGGCTCCAGGGCAAAGATCCAGATACTGCAGCAACGATTCAGCGAAGGGGGTGGACCAATAGTCGTGGGTCGGAAGAGGCCAACGAGGCCTGCCTTCAACCCTATGTTCGTTCATGCGGCTGCTCCTCTGTCGTGCTGTCGGCACAGCATACTCACCACCCTGCCAAGGACCACCAGCCCGCGTCGAGAAGGACCGCGAAGTATCGTCAACGATTTCGGCGGGAACTCTTTGAATGATGCTTCTGTGGACCGCAGAGTGAATGAAATCACCACAGATTCGGCAGGTCAGGAAAGCAACCACCTCACCCTGGTCTGCTTACCGCGCGGCCTTCGGCTGGCGTTTCTGATGAAGACCCTTGTCGCTCTTGCTTATCGGCTTGCTGGACTCGCCCTCAGAGAGAATATCCTCAATCTGGGATTCGCTGCACGTGAGATCGCCATCAGCTGGTATCCGTGACGGTACGCCAGCCGGCTTGGCAGCGGCATGAACCTTCTTATCTTTGACATCGTCCGGCATGATAGCTGTCCTCTTTCTCAGTGAGTGTGTTCCGCCGACAGCGGCACCTACTGCTATGGCACATTATCGAGAGCGATTGATGGAATAGGATCCGCCCGTCGCCAGCACCGTGATGGCGCGCTGCAAATCATCCACATGCTGCTGCATCTCCGCCAGCGTACGATCAATTTTCTTGCTGGAGCAGTGCCGCAACGAATGGATACTCGCTCCCGTCCAGAGTCGAACTGTTTTTCTTGACGGTGCATTCAGCGTCAGCACATAGACTTGCGTGGTGTTCTTCATACATCCCCCCTGATGCTGGTTGCCCATAGCGTGGACGGCTCCTCGACGAACACACCACGGACTCGCCCGCATCCTCTCAGATTGCGCGATAACCAGCGCGCCCCTTATTCAAGGCCATAACCGTGTTATTCAATCTGTGCTTGCGCCACTACACCCCGGAGGTCACGGCTGTCGCACCCTGAGGAGGCTGGGCCGCTGCGGCTGGCGCCGTCAGCATGGACGCCTTCAGCTCATCAATAGCCCTCTCGACGTCTCCTTCCGTCGATCCAAACCGGTCTCCCATCACCTTAATGGCCTGATTGATCGCTTTCTTCATCTTCGTGATTTGTTCCTCTGGTGTCATCGCGTCTCTCCTTCATAGATTGGGGGCCCGTCTCGAGAAATCCGCTGCATGTCCACGGACTCGTGTGTCCTCAAGGAACCGAACCACTTCGGTCCTGGTGGTCCACCCATTGATCGAGCACTTCAGAACGACTCTGGGATGAGAGCGGCGGAGACTGGGGAATCAGACGCGCAGGCAGGAAGCAAGAGGCGCGAGGGATGGGACAGTCAGCGAAGCTCAATACAGCATATCCCTATGCTAGACGCCACGGAGGGCCTGGTCAAGCGGTATTAATAGGATGGCGGTTTCAAGTTCCAAGTGCAACGGGTGAAGGATGGCGCAGGTGCGCGTAGACTTCCAGGGGCGTGGCAAAGTCGAGACATTTCCTCGGGCGCGTGTTCAACCGATGGGCGATGGCGTTCAACGCGCGCTGCGTGTAA
>JANYBU010000218.1 GCA_025360665.1 Nitrospira sp. | reverse complement strand
GATCTGTGTCATGGCCTTGACCGGGCCGTTCACGATCAACGTGGCGCAGGGGGCCAGGGTGAGGATGCGGTGTGACACACTACCGAGCAGCCGCTCCTTGACGGGACCAAGACCCCGTGCTCCCATCACGATGAGATCGGCGTTCTGCTCCTTGGCCATCCACACGATTACTTCTACCGGAGACCCGATTCGAAGCTGTTTCGTCGCGGGGCCTGCGTGCATCGGGAGGAGGGACTGAACCCGATCGAGCAGCCGCTCGCCGTCTTCGCGCACGCTCTGCTCAAGAGTCGTATTGTGCTCTCCCGCCACTTCCGGCGGCATCATTGGGTAGGCCGGTCTCCGGACGTCCAATGCGTGAAGCAGGGTGAGCTGCTCTGCCCGGGCAAAGTATTGCAGGGCGTGAACGGCTGCATAGGAATTATCCGATCCGTCAACCGCGAGCAATGTTTTCATTGAGGACGCTCCTTTGTTGTTCGCGCTGCTGTGCCCTCGTACGGGGCAGGATGAAAGTGTTGCTGAAACCAGATGAGAGCATGCTCCGCAACCTGTTCAAGTGTGCCGGGCTCTTCGAAGAGATGCGTGGCGCCCGGCACGATCACAAGACGTTTAGGGCAGACGAGAAGTCGGTAAGCTGCTCGATTCATCTCGATGACCGGCTTGTCGTCTCCACCGACAATCAGCAGAGTTGGCGCAGTGACCGACGGGAGATAGGGTTCGGCCAGATCCGGTCTGCCGCCCCGCGACACGACAGCCCGAATCGACGAGGGATCGCGGGCTGCCGCCTGTAGAGCCGCGCCGGCGCCGGTACTGGCGCCGAAATAGCCGATGCCAAGGCCTTTCGTCCGGGTGTCCTGTTCGAGCCAGGCTTTGGCCCACAGAACCCGATCTGCCAGCAGGTCGATGTCGAAGACCTTGCGGCGGTCCTCGGCTTCATCCGGAGTCAGTAGATCGATCAGGAGTGTGGCCACCCTTCCTTGCTGGAGATGGCGGGCGACGAAATTATTGCGCGGACTGAATCGCCCGCTGCCGCTTCCATGGGCGAAGACCACCATTCCGAGCGCCTGCGCCGGAAGGCCGAGGACTCCTTCAAGGGAGAGGCCTCCCCGCGTGAGTCTTACTGCCGTTTCATGCATTGCCGTCCCCACGGTCTGTATCCTTCATTTTTTTATCTTCCGATCATGGACGAAGGGCCGAGCGGGTGTCGCCATCGTCTGGATGGCCGAAGCCCGAGGTACTTCGCCTCTTCATCAACTCTGTTGCAGCGGTCATGGCAAAACTGCCAGTTTCATCGCTGCTGTAATCACTCGAAGATCAGTGGCAGTCCGTGGGGCAGAAAAACAGAAGGTACAGTCCCACCGCGAGCCCGAGCAGGACGGCTCCCAGTAGCAGCCACTTTGTCCTTGTCATGAATCCGCCTCCAGTTTCGTACTACTAAGAGACTCAGCAAGTCTAATGCCGTTGCCTGAACCCGCATTACTCACCAAGGCTTCTACTGCAACCGCCGATACGCCGCTGCGACAAGCCTGACGGCGGCAGGCCCGCCGCTCGGTCGGTCAACATACTGTTGGGGACTGGCTCCGCGCGCCCGTCTCGCTTGGCGTCACGGCGGTTTCGTCACGAACCCTCGTGGGTAATGCGGGTTAACAGCCACGTGAAGCGTGAGGGTGAGTCGTAAAGGGGTGAAGAGTGAAAGGCATTCGGCCTCGTCTTTCTCCTCACGCCTCACGGTTCACGTCTTCTGTTGCCTTCTGCTACAGAGTGAAAAAGCAAACTGTAGCAGGACACCCCCGCTTAAAATTCAAAGAGCCCATGGTCGATGGCTTATGGTCTGACAAGAGAGCCAAAGCCTTTGTTTCCACTGAGCTATTAGCTATCAGCCCTCAGTCCTGATCGGATGGCACCGGCCTTGCTGATAGCAGGGAATGGGTCAAGCCTTTGGGAGGTCACATGGCTGAATCGCTCTTCAGGAAGATCCTTGTGCCGGTAGACTTTTCTCCTTGTTCGGAAGAAGCCTTCCGTGTCGCGCTGACCCTTGCCAAGACATTTCAGGCCCAGCTGCTGCTGTTGCATGTGATCGACACCAGTGCCCTGGCGACCTTCAATCAGCTGGGGTTATTGGCGGTGCCGTCCGACGCGCAGGACCAGAAGCGGCGCCTGCGCCATCATGCGCGACTTCATGTGCGGCGATTGCTCGAATCAGAGCCGGCAAAGGGCGTGACTGTAACGCGGACCGTCTTGGAGGGTGGGCCGGTTGTGGAGATCGCGAAGACGGCCCGGATGGAAAAAGTGGATCTGGTGGTGATGGGGAGTTATGGCGGGCGCTCAGGTAGCGTGGACAAGATTTTTTTCGGCAGTACGGCAGAAAAGGTGGTGCGGACCGCAGGCTGTCCGGTGTTGACTGTTCCGCTACCGCCCAAGCCGAAACGATAACTCGGGAATACGTCGAAAGGGAGGTGTGCATGAGAAGTCAGCAGGCGCAACAGTGGGGATGGGTTCTGGTGTTTGCCGTCACATGCGGGTTCTGGTGGGAGACCGCGGGTCCGGTGTTCTCGCAGTCGGAGCAAGTCGTCGAGGTCACGATCAAGGATTTCAAGTTCGTGACCAAGCAGGGGGTGCTCCGCCTCGGATTCCCTACAGTGATTAAGGTCAGGAACGAGGATGCTGAACGGCATGACTTTGGCTCGACCATGTTTGAGGGCATTCCCACTCAGATCGAGAAGGATGGGGTGATCGTCTATGGGCGGGGCGTGGGCGGGGTGTTACTCGATCCCAAACGGGATGCGGCCATTCGATTCACCATGTCACGGCCTGGTCGGCATGAGTTCCGGTGCTCAATCCATCCGAACATGACCGGTGAGCTGCTCTTGCTCAGCGCGGAGGCGGTATAACGACGGCTAAGCGAGACGGGCGAGACGAGCGGGAAAGGCGAGACGGGTGAGACAAGCAGAAAATCCGATCGGCCCATGTCGCGCTTTTCGCGCATTTCCCGCACGTCTCGCGGAGATGAGGAGACGACACTCGTGATCACGCGAATTTTGTTGGCGACGGATTTTTCACGATGGGCCAAGCGGGCGGAAGACTATGCCTGTACCCTCGCTTGCTCGTGGAGGGCTTCCTTGACGGTGCTCAGCGTCGCGGAATTTCCACCGGGGCTCAATCCCGATTACCCCGTCAATCAGCAATACTTGGCTGATCTACTCAAGAATGCATCGTCGCAGTTAGTCGACCTCAAAGGCCGTGCGGAGCGGCGAGGCATTGCGGTCACGACCAGGGTGGCTACGGGGATTCCGAGTGAAGAGGTGATCACCGCGGCGCGGGCGGAGGATTCGGACCTCCTCGTGGTAGGAACCAGGGGGAAGACCGGCCTTGCGCACGTCTTGTTAGGCAGTACTGCCGAGCGGGTCATTCGCGGGGCCCCCTGCCCGGTGTTGACGGTGCGAATGGAGCCGGCAGAGATCGAACAGGAGGCGGGTGCCCTGTCGAGGCCTGTCACGCTGGAACGCATCCTCGTGCCGGTCGATTTTTCTGATTGTTCCCTCGATGCTTTAGAGTATGCAGCCGTGGTGGCGCAGCAGGCAAAGGCCTCTCTGATGTTGCTGCATGTGTTAGAGCCGGTGTCGTACGGCCTGGACTTTACCCTCGGCCATAGCAGGACACGCGAACAAGTGCGCGAGACCTGGACGAAACGACTGGAGGAGTTAGCGGCCTCGCTGAGGGTGAGGCAAGTACCAGTGGAGTCTCATCTGCGGGGCGGCCTTCCGTCCGATTCAATCTTAGATTCTGCCCGGACCCTACCCTGCGACCTCATCGTCATGGGCACGCACGGGCGCCGCGGGATCTCGCACGCTTTTTCCGGCAGCGTGGCAGAGGCCGTCCTGCGAAAAGCGCTCTGTCCTGTCCTGACGGTGCGCAACCCAAAGTTCGGATCTGGCCATCGTAGAGTGATTCCGACAGCGATGTCTCCCGTAACACACACATAACCAAGGAGTGGGTGATGACGAGTGCAACCAAACTAACCGTGAAAAAGAAACCCTCGATGCGTTCGCCCTTGGCCGCATCGCCACAGCCCAATGAGCTGCCGGATGCCATGTGGGCGCGGATTTCGCAGAAGGCTTTCGAACTGTGGCAAGAGCGGGGGTATCGAGACGGACACGATCTCGAGGATTGGTTTGATGCCAAGACGATAGTCATGGAAGAAATTCATGAAGCTCGCGAGTGAAGCGACAGCCGGCCTCTGGGTGCCTCTCGTCCCCTCGCTCGACGCGTTACTCGCTCGGTTGGAATCCCTTTCGTTGGAGCCGGGGTTGGCAGCCCAGCGGCAGATCGCATTACGTCTTGCCCTCCAGCCCTATCTTGAGGGCGGTGCGGGGGCGCTGTTGTCCCCACTGCCGCAGGAAACGGAGTTAGCCAACCTCTCATTCTACGCCGACTTCTACCCGCAGGACGGGCAACTGACGTTGATCGAGCAGTTGCGCGACGTCATCACGGAGCATATCCCACAAGAAGAGCGAGAGTGGTTGGATCCGCTGAAACATTCCTCTCTCGATCTGGTCGAATTCCTGGCGGTCGATGAGCAGGACCAGCGCCTGGTGTTCCGCTCGGTAGGAGATGTGCGGGTCTATCGCGTACCGGACGGAGTCTTCCGCAAGGAACTGCAGCCTGGACAGGTTCTTCTCACGCGGCTGATTCGTGAGCCTGGCGATGTGGAATGGGAGCGGGCGGTGATCGCGGGCGCCGCGATCCGGTTATCCAACGAGGACGGAAAGGGCCTGCTGAACGCAACGCTCGACTATCGGCGACAGGTGGAAATTTCCGCGGGGTCGTTCGAACTCGGCGATTGGCCGGAATTCGCCAAGCGCTATGGACATGTGTTGTTGTGGACCTTCGCCCGCATGCGGTTTGCCGCGCTCGTTGACGCTGTGCGACGTATTCACTATGTGGCAGAAGGGGGGCAGCCCTATCTGCCCTATCTGTATGCCTTGGCCCTGTACGATCATGTCGAATACGGATATATAACTGAAATGCTCGCAGGCCTTGAAGGATTCGAGCGGGAAGCATCGGTCCCCCCGCCCGGTGGAGCCTCCACCTCGAAGGACGCGCAGCACTTCGTGCAGCGAGGGGCATACGACGACCTTGAATCCGTGGTGGTCGCAAGACTCATCCTCACGGCAACCCAGTTGTGGGTGGAGTGTGATTCTCGAGAGCGGCTTGATGCCATCAAGCATAAGCTGGCGGCGACATTCGGCTTCTCTCTTCATTTTCGTGGCGAGACCTATGCGCCACCGCCTCGACAGCTCAAGGAGTCAGAGTTGGCCATTGAGGAGCCTCTCACGTTGGTAATTTCAGCGGAGGAAGATCGAGCCTTCTTGAACGGATTCTTAGAGACCCTGTACTTAGAGTGGGCGGAACGGGCTTGCCCGTCGCTGGGGGGTCACATGCCGCGTTACCTCGCAACCTCAACAACCGGCCGCGAGCAGGTCGCTGCCTTGATTGCCGACATGGAGCGCCACGATCCTGGAGTCAGGCGCGTGGGCCATGCATCATTCGACTATAACAAGCTGAGGGCCCATGTGGGGCTCGACTAGGTGATTCGATGACGACTCGGCACAGGCCCGGACTCGCCGAGACGCTCGAAACCTGTCGACCTGTGCCGCCGGCCAAGCCGAACATCCTCAAGACGCTTCTGGCTCTCCAGTCTGCCTTGAGCCATGTGCCGACGAGTGCTATTCCTCAGATTGCGCAGGTGTTAGGCGTGACGGATGCCCAGGTCGCCGGGGTCTTATCCTATTATTCTGACCTCCGGACTCAGTCGCCCGGTCGGCACCTCATTCGCGTGTGCATGGGCGAATCTTGTACGGCCAACCACGGCGGGCGCGTCCTTCGTGCTATCCAAGATCACGTGCGTGTTGCTGCTGGAGGTACCACGCCGGATGCGCGGTTCACTGTGGAACAGATGTCCTGCGCGGGGAACTGCGCGGTGTCGCCGACTGTGATGATCGATGAGGATCTCTGCGGGCGAGTGACGCCTTCCGAAGTTCCGTCACTTCTGGAACGCTATAGATAATAGAGGGTAACCTCTCAGGTGTTCAGGCTGAAGGCTGAAGTGTGAGGACTATAAATGATCTCGCAAAGCGCGAATCACGCCATTCAACATATTCTCGGTTTCTACGACCTTGGGTTCAAGCAGAGATGAATCCTCGTTGCGCAAGAAACCAAACCCCTAATAGCCTTCAGCCTATTTACCTGAGTAGTTACGATAGATGAAGACGACGCGCTGCTATCTCGCCAACGACACCTCCTCTCGTGCGGCCGGCGCCGGACGGCTTGCCGATGCGTGGAGCGATCGTCCTGAGATTCAACTGATCCGCACGTCCTCGCGCGGAGCCTTCTTTCTGGAGCCGATGGTGGAGCGAGATGTCCCCAACGGGCGTGAGGCCTGGTTCAACGTGCTGCCGAATGACTTGCCGCGCATCGTGGGCGGCGTGGGTGGAACGCCGATTGCCGAGATACCGTTTCTGCAACAACAGGCTCGCTTCACCTTCGCCAACTTCGGCATCACCGAGCCGCTTGCGCTCGATGAATACCAAACGCGGGGCGGACTCAAGGGGTTGGCAGCGGCACAGAGCCTGTCGCCGGAGGCGATCGTCGAAGCGTTGCGCATCTCGCGACTACGAGGTCGCGGGGGTGCGGCGTTTCCTGTATGGAAAAAGTGGCAAGCCGCGCAGCAGACCGGGTCGGAGCTGAAGTATGTGGTGGCGAATGCCGACGAAGGGGACGCCGGCACCTATTGCGATCGGATGATCATGGAGGGCGATCCCTTCCGATTGATCGAAGGGATGATGATCTGTGCGCGGGCGATCGGGGCGACACGCGGCTATCTCTATTGCCGGTACGAATATCCAGCGGCGGCGCGAACTATGCGGTTCGCGATTCAGAAGGCGCGCGAGGCGGATTTGTTGGACTGCGACGACTATCCGTTCGATCTTGAGGTGGTGACCGGCGCCGGCTCCTACGTCTGTGGGGAAGAAACTGCCTTACTGGAATCGCTCGAAGGCCGCCGTGGTGTCGTGCTGGCGAAGCCGCCCTATCCGGCAGAGTCCGGGTTGTATGGCAAACCGACGATCGTCAGCAACGTCCTGACGTTCGCGACGATTCCCAACATTCTGGCGAACGGCGGCGCGTGGCATGCCTCACTCGGCACTGAAGGGTCGCGCGGTACGATGGCGCTGCAGATCGGTGGGCGCGTGAAGCAGCCGGGACTTGTGGAAGTTCCTTTTGGCTTGACGCTCCATGATGTCTTGGATCGATTCGGCGGTGGCATGGCACCGGGTTCGCGGTTCAAAGCGGTGCAGGTGGGGGGGCCGTTGGGGAGCCTGTTTCCTGAATCGCAACTCGATATCCCCATCTGCTATGACGCGTTCGCCGAGGTCGGAGCCATTCTTGGGCATGGGGGCATCGTCGTCTACGATGATGAGACGGACATGGTCGAGTTGGCACGGCACTTCATGGCTTTCACAGCGGACGAATCTTGCGGGAAGTGCACACCCTGCCGGATTGGCTCAGTGCGTGGGCGAGAAATTCTTGAGCGTATCCAAGCGGGGGAAGGGACTGCTGAATCATTGGATCTCCTGAAAGATCTTGGAGAGACCATGAAAGCGACCAGCCTCTGTGCGTTAGGGGGGCGTGCTCCGTATCCGGTGTTGACGGCGATTGAACATTTTCCTGAAGAATTCAAAAAGGGATTGACCCATTGACGATTGTGTCATTGCACCATTGTGCAAATGAGAATTTCCGTTAATCGTCAATGATCAAATGAACAAATCGTCAATGGTGAAATGAATCAATGATGGAATGGTTCAATTGATGACCCTTACGATCAACGGCCGGCCTGTCATTGCCGAACCGGGCGATACCATTTATATGGCCGCACGGAAGGCCGGGATTTCGATCCCCAGCCTCTGCGTCTCGCATCAGCTCGCTCCCTTCGGCTCCTGTCGACTCTGTATCTGCGAAATCGATGGGCAGTCCGGGACTCCCGCCTCCTGCACAACTCCGGTCAGACCCGACATGGTCGTCCGAACCGAGAGCGATCGGCTCAGGCGGCATCGCCACAATATCGTCGAACTGTATGTATCTGAGCAGCCTGAGGGTAGCGTGACGTCGGGGCCATTGCGCGAACTGGCGCTTGCATGCGGCGTCAACACAGTCAGGTATCCCGACGGAGCACATCAAAAACGCATCGCCGTCCGCGACGACTCGAACCCGTTCTTTTCCTTCGACAACGCCGCCTGTATCTCCTGCGCCCGCTGCGTGCGTGTCTGCGATGAAATTCAGGGCACGTTCGCGTTGACCATGATCGGACGAGGATTTTCGGCAAGACCGGCTGCGGGGGCCGGCTCTTTTATGGGTGAAGCGTCAGCATTTGCCTCATCCAACTGCGTGTCCTGTGGTGCCTGTGTGAAGGAATGTCCGACCGGCGCGCTCACGGAGAAAACAGTTCTTGAACAGGGAGTTTCTACTCGCATGGTGCGCACGACCTGCGCCTATTGTGGCGTGGGCTGTGCATTGGACGCCGGAGTGCGAGATGGTCGAGTGGTTCAGATGATTCCGGCAGACGATGGGCCTTCAAACCGAGGGCACGCCTGCATGAAGGGACGGTTCGGCTGGACCTATAACGATGCGCCCGATCGGCTGCGAGTCCCGCTGCTCCGACGCGGCAACGACTGGGAAGAGATTTCCTGGGAATCGGCATTGGATCGGGTGGCGCAGGAGTTCACGCGCATTAAGGAGGCGCACGGTCCGGATGCCCTCGCGACCATTTCATCCAGCCGGGGCACGAACGAAGAGAATTATCTGTTTGCGAAGTTCATGCGTTGCGTGATCGGGACGAACCACATCGACAACTGTGCCCGCGTCTGCCACAGCGCGACCGTCACCGGCATGATGGAAACGCTCGGTGCCTCGGCGGCGACCAATTCCATTCAGGATCTCGACCTGGCTCACCTGATTATGGTGGTGGGGGCGAATCCGACGGAGTCCCATCCC
>JANYBU010000193.1 GCA_025360665.1 Nitrospira sp. | reverse complement strand
AGGCTCGGAGGGGAAGGAACTGGCGGAGATCGGGGACTTACGGCGTGCCGGCTGTGTTGCCATCTCGGATGACGGGAAGCCGGTGATGAACAGCCTGGTCATGCGACGAGCAATGGAGTATGCCTTGGCTTTCGACGTGCCGGTAGTCGATCATTGCGAAGATCTGCACCTCGCCGAGGGGGGCTGTATGAATGAAGGGGCCATCTCGACCGAGCTGGGGCTCCCCGGGATGCCGTCTGCGGCGGAAGATGTGATGGTGGCGCGTAATGTCGCCTTGGCGGAACTGACCGGGGCTCGGCTGCACCTGGCGCATATCAGCACAGAGGGATCGGTCCGGATGGTGCGGGAGGCCAAGTCGCGGGGACTCAAAGTAACAGCCGAAGCCTGCCCCCATCACTTTACCATCACGGAGGAAGTGGTCCGAGGCTATAATACCTATGCCAAAATGAATCCCCCGCTTCGGACGTGGAAGGATGTGCAAGCGATCAAGCAAGGTCTCCGCGATGGCACGATTGATGCCATCGCTACGGATCATGCGCCGCATGCCACTCAGGAAAAACAACTGGGATTTACTGAAGCGCCGTTTGGTATCGTCGGACTGGAGACGGCGCTGCCATTGACCTTCGCGCTGGTTGATGAGGGGGTCTTGTCGTTGGAATCGGCTGTCGATAAGTTAAGTACGGGTCCGGCGAAGGTGTTTGGATTGGCCAAAGGCACGTTGGCAGTCGGGGCCGATGCCGATGTGGCGATCGTCGATCAGCAGGAACAGTGGGAGGTCGATCCGGCCAAGTTTCGCTCAAAGAGCCGAAACACCCCATTTGCCGGATGGAAGGTGAAGGGCCTGGTGACGACGACGATTGTTGGTGGCCGGGTGGTGTTCGAGGCCAGTCCGGCGGAGCGGTAGCGCGGTGCGGCGTGGGTCCCGTTGGGGGATGGTCTGTTGTTTCACGCTTGAATGGCTGGCGCTGAGCGTATCGGTCGGCGGCGGACTGGTGCTCATTGGAGCGGTCATTCCTGCGGTCTTTAATACGTTCGGCGGGCAGGACTCAGGCGGATTGTTTCTGACGCGGGCGTTTGAGGGCTTTCATCGCTTCATGATCGGAGCGCTGGCCATCCTGTGGGCCGCATTGTGGTATCGCTGGTGGAGTGGAAATCCGGCGGTGGCGGTCAGTCGAAGCGAGATGGCGGTGCTGGCCGGGATGGTGGTGATCACGGGAATCATTATTGTGTGGCTGCATCCCTCTGCTGCAGCCCTTCAAGCTCAGGCCTTCGCGGCGCAAGAGGAGGTGGCGAAGAAGGCGGCCTTCGAAGCCTTGTTTCGTATGTTAAAGCCGATTCGCTGGATCTACATGGTTGATCTTGTACTGGGAATTCTCTTGATCGGAATCAAGGCCAAACGGTCGCTGCATCGGGACGGAGTGCTCACGTGAAAAAAGCGTTGTTGGCATTGGCAGATGGCACGCTCTTCGAGGGCCGTGCCCTCGGGTACGAAGGGGAGACGGTGGGGGAAGTTGTGTTTAACACGGCGATGACCGGCTACCAGGAAGTTTTGACCGATCCCTCGTATAAGGGACAAATCATCACGATGACCTCTCCCCATATCGGAAACTACGGGATGACACCGGAGGATGCCGAGTCGCGACGGATTTGGGCTGAGGGATTCATCGTGAAAGAGGCAAGCCAACTCGCCAGTAACTGGCGCAGCCGACAGCGGTTACAAGACTATTTGCATGAGGCGAAGATCGTTGGCATCGAGGGGTTGGATACGCGGGCTCTGACCCGCCACTTGCGCGAACATGGTTCACAGCAGGGACTCATCACCCATGTCGATGTGGATGCTCGTCGAGCTGTTGAGAAGGCGAAGTCGGCTCCCGGCATCATTGGTCGTGACCTGGCGACAACAGTTACTTGTGGGAAGGCCTATCGGTGGACGGAAGGATCAGGCGAGTGGGCCCCCTCGCTCGGCAACAAGACGTGGGTCGGTGCGACCAGGCGGTGGCATGTCGTCGCCTATGATTTCGGGGTGAAACAGAATATTCTTCGCCGGCTGGTGGATGTGGGGTGTACCGTGACCGTCGTCCCGGCTTCGACCACCGCGACGCAGGTTGAAGCCCTCAAGCCCGATGGGATTTTCCTGTCGAACGGTCCGGGAGATCCGGAGGGAGTGCCGTACGCAGTCGAGGCGGTGCGGCAATTGATCGGACGCCATCCGATCTTTGGCATTTGTTTAGGGCATCAGATTCTTGGTCTCGCACTGGGGTTCTCAACCTATAAGTTGAAGTTTGGCCATCATGGGGCGAATCATCCGGTCATGGACCTCCGCACGAGGCAAGTCGAGATCACGTCGCAAAACCACAATTTCGCGGTACAAATGATCCACCCGATCAGTGCGATTCCGGATCGACCGCCCGTGGTGGAGACGGCGTTCGGTCAAGTTGCGGTCACACATCTGAGTCTGAACGATCACTCGATCGAAGGATTGGTTTGTCTGGATCGTCCGGTGTTTTCGGTGCAGTATCATCCCGAGGCGTCTCCCGGGCCACATGACTCCGCCTACTTATTCACTGAGTTTATTCAGTTAATGGAGAAACAGCATGCATAGGGTTTACGCAATATTTTGTCAGCTCTGTCTCCTCGCAGTCATCAGTCTGCAATCCGGTTGCATCACGGTCAATCTCATCGAGCCAGCGGGGCCGGTGCAGGAAGTACAGCTGAGTGGCACGGGCGATGGAAAAGTGTTGTTGCTCGATCTGTCGGGG
>JANYBU010000180.1 GCA_025360665.1 Nitrospira sp. | reverse complement strand
ACTTCGAGGCCGGCGCCGACATCGTAGAGACGAATACGTTTAACTCGCAAGCCATTTCCCTGGCCGACTACGGCATGGAGTCGCTGGCCTACGAGATCGCGAGAGCCGGAGCGGAATGTGCCAGGCGTGCTGCGGCACAGGTCACGAAGGCAGAGCCTGGTCGGTCGTGTTTTGTGGCCGGGGCGATTGGACCCACGACGAAGACGTCGTCTATTTCAACCGATGTCAACAATTCTGCGGCGCGCGGCACCACCTATGACGAACTGGTGCGGGTCTATTACGAGCAGGTCCGTGGCTTGGTCGACGGCGGAGTTGATCTCTTGCTGGTCGAAACGATTTTCGATACGCTCAACGCGAAAGCTGCGTTCTTTGCTATTGATAAGTTTTTTGAGGATCGCCACATCAGGCTACCCCTCATGGCCTCGGTTACTTTTATTCAAGCCGGCAGCAACCGCGGGGTGACGGGCCAAACAATTGAAGCCTTCTGGAATTCCATTTCCCATGTGCCCTTGCTCAGTGTCGGCATCAACTGCGCGTTAGGGCCCAAAGAAATGCGCCCGTTGATTGAAGAGCTCTCGGGCTTGGCTCCGATCTATGTGAGCTGCCATCCGAATGCCGGACTGCCGAATCCGTTGCTGCCGACGGGATTTCCGGAGACACCCGAGAGCCTGGCACCTCAATTGAAAGAATGGGCGCAGAATGGCTGGCTGAACATCGTCGGTGGCTGCTGTGGGACGACACCCGGACACATCAAGCAGATTGCCGAAGCCGTGAAAGGTCTTCCTCCGCGCGTCCCGCCGTCCGTCGAGCCGCACACCAGATTGAGCGGGCTGGAAGCGGTCACGATTCGGCCGGAATCGAACTTTGTGAATATCGGTGAACGGACCAACGTCACGGGGTCACCGGCCTTTTCCAAACTGATTCTAGGAGGCGATTATGAAGCCGCGCTCTCGGTGGCGCGACAACAGGTCGAGGGGGGTGCCCAGATCATCGACATCAATATGGACGAAGGCATGCTCGACTCCCAGGCTGCCATGGAGAAGTTCCTGCGATTGGTGGCATCGGAACCGGATATCTCTCGTGTGCCCATCATGGTGGATAGTTCGAAGTGGGACATCCTCGAGACGGGACTGAAGGACATCCAGGGCAAGCCCGTCGTCAATAGCATCAGCCTCAAAGAAGGCGAAGCCAAGTTCCTCCAGCAGGCAAAATTAGTTCATCGCTATGGGGCTGCCGTGGTGGTGATGGCCTTCGATGAGCGCGGCCAGGCCGATACGTATGAGCGCAAGATCGAGGTCTGTGAGCGGGCCTATCGCCTTCTCACGGAGCGCATTGGTTTTCCAGCCCAGGACATCATCTTCGATCCGAACATCCTCACCGTGGCGACCGGGATCGAGGAGCATAATAATTACGCGGTGAACTTCCTCAAAGCCACGCGCTGGATCAAGCAGCATCTTCCGCTGGCGAAAGTCAGCGGCGGCGTCAGCAACATTTCCTTCTCGTTTCGCGGCAACAACCGCGTGCGCGAGGCGATGCATGCGGCATTCCTCTATCACGCCATCAAGGCCGGTCTGGACATGGGCATTGTGAACGCCGGACAGTTGGCGGTGTACGAGGAGATTCCCAAGGATCTTCTGGAGCTGGTCGAAGATGTGCTGCTAAACCGCCGGCCGGATGCGACAGAACGCTTGGTGACGTTTGCCGAGACCGTCAAGCAACAGGGCAAAGTGGCGGTGAAAGACGATGCGTGGCGCTCGGGCACGGTCGAGGAACGCCTCTCCCATGCACTGGTGAAAGGCATGACCGACTACATCGAGCAGGACATTGAGGAGGCTCGACAACAGTATGCCAAGCCGCTGCATGTGATCGAGGGACCACTGATGGCCGGGATGAACATCGTCGGGGACCTGTTCGGGTCCGGCAAGATGTTTTTGCCTCAAGTGGTCAAGAGCGCCCGGGTTATGAAGAAAGCCGTGGCCTACCTCATGCCATTCATGGATGCTGAGAAGCAACAATCAGGTGCGTCGAGCTCGAATGGCAAGATCCTTCTCGCCACCGTCAAGGGCGATGTGCATGACATCGGGAAGAACATCGTCGGGGTGGTCCTGGGATGTAATAACTACGAGGTAATCGATCTTGGGGTGATGGTATCCTGCGAA
>JANYBU010000156.1 GCA_025360665.1 Nitrospira sp. | reverse complement strand
ACCGGCTATATCGGGTTACTCGGGATCGACATGCAGGACGATCCGGGGACCCATGAACTCGCCGTCGAAGTGAAGCAGGGCGAACAGGCGAAGCAGTTGAGCTTTAATATCCTGGTGGCCAAAGAGAAGTTTGCCGTCGAGTACCTGAAGCTGCCGAAAGAGAAGGTCGATCTGGATGAGAAGGCCGTGGCACGCTGGAAAGCTGAGCAGGAACAAGTGAAGCAGGCGCTCGAAGAGAACTCACGCCTGAAATTATGGCACAGCAACTTCGTGGAGCCAGTGAACGGCAAGCGCACCGGCATTTTCGGCAGCGTGCGGATCATGAACGGCAAACCGCGCAATCCGCACAATGGAGAGGATATCGGCGCGCCGATGGGGGCCGATGTCGCAGCCACAAACGACGGGATCGTCCGCATCACCGTCGATCATATTTTCTCCGGCAAGGGCGTCTTCGTCGATCACGGCTTGGGTTTCTACTCGATGTACTTCCACCTGTCGGAGATTCTGGTCAAAGACGGAGACTTAGTCACAGTGGGGCAAATCATCGGCAAGGTCGGGGCGACCGGCCGCGCCACCGGCCCGCATCTCCATTGGGGCGCCAAACTCAACGGCGCCCGCGTAAATCCCTATTCGCTGCTCGAGTTACCGTTCAAGAACGGCTCGACACCGGCGGCGACGGTTGCCACGCCGACTCCTGAAGCCACGCCGAACCCACAAGCCGTACCAGTCAAAGAGTAGTCTAAGAGACAGGTATGGCAGGGCTCAACTGCTGTCATGCCTTCTGTAGTACCACTTGCAGACGTGGCGGAGCGACTCGATATTATCTTGGAGTCTGAGCCGAAAACTCACCGGGCCGCTTAGGTTAGGCTGCCGCGCGCTGCGAGTTGATTATTGGGTAGGCGGGTTATCTCTTTGTGCGAAGCTTGGCGGTGAGATCCTCATAGATAGATTGGCGATGGCCGACGGCGATGAGGCGAATGACCCGCGCCTTGCGGTCGATCGCATAGACAATTCGAAAGCGGCGGACGCGATATTTCCACAAGCCGCGGAGTTCGCGCATGAGCGGCTCCCCACATTCCGGATCGGTCGCAATGCCACGAACAGCCGCTTTGATGGACCGTTTCAGGTCAGGATGGAGAGAGCGGATCACCTCAGCCACATGCTGAGGGATATCGGGACGGAAGGGATTCATGCAGTGCGACGCTTCTTGGCGGGGGTGAATGGCTCGCCGAACACGTCCTCAAAGGAGAGACCCTTCTTCCCAGCCTTGTAGAAGGCTTGGCTCTTGCCGATCTGCTTCATCAGGACAGGATCGCTCAACACATCCAGTGTCTCTTTCAGGCGGGTATACTCATCGACGTTGATCAGAATCGCAGCCGGGCGGCCATTCTTCGTAACCACGACCTCTTCTTCGCGCTCCTGCACGCCCGCCACCAGCTCAGGCAACCGCGTCTTCACTTCGGATAAGGATAATGTTTTCGCCACGGCTTGCCTCACAATTAATCATGACCACAATTCTGGTCATCAGAATACCCTGTCTGACAGGAGGCCGTCAATTAGTAGAAGGATGCAGACGCCGCGCGCCGCAAAACGAGGCGGTTGGGATTGCATCATGTCGAGCGATCAGAAAAGACTTCAGGCCTCGTATTTCGACACTTTAAAAGTTAATTCCCGCTGCCGACCACCTCTTCTCCGGTGTGTCATACATCTTTGATCTGGCGACTTTGTTCAGACGCTGATCTTCTTCGAGCGTTATGACGGCAAGTTTCCAGTAGCGCTCGACCAGCCTCTGCATGGATTTTCATTCAATCTGCCTTTTTGGTAAAGAGCTAAGGCCTTTCGTGCAAATTCACGGCGGGGCGTGCCATGTTCAACCCGAAAGAGGTCTTTAAGTTTACCATTTGGCATTTTCTTTCTCAGCTTTCTTGCCTTAACAGACCACAGTTCAACCTGGCTGACATGATGGGGTGTTGGACTACCGCCCATCAGCAACTTTGCATACACATCTGCGAACAATTCCAACGTCCTGATAGCCAAATTCTCAGTAACGCCTGCAGTCATCATTTCTTCAACATGACAGCAAGCGAGATTCAGCTGATCTATGGTAAGGCCGTTTCTTGACATGTTCCCACGTTACCATGAGCGCTGTGAGACGGAAAGTAGGGCAGGTTGCTGTTCTAAAAAAGGGGGGCTCAATGGGGTCGTTGCTTGACTTGACACTTCGGAGCAGATGAAGGAAATAGCGTGGTAGGGATTGATTTCCTAATCCCACCACGCCGTCTCGGGGCCCCCCTCTCGCCCGACAACCTGTGCGCGCCCTGCGCTGAATGGCAAGACACGGCGACGCGTTCTCGCTGATTCCTTGTCGATCAATAGGCCTTTTGAAAGTCCGGCTTGCTGAGGACAGCACGCTGTCAATCCGGATCCCTGAACGCTGGAACACCACGCGGTAGTCGCTTGCCCTCAGCCGATAGAGGGCTTCTATAAACCCTTGCAGTTTCTTGATTCTCCTTCGTGGATACTCCGCGACTTGTTGCGGGGAGCGTTACTGTGCTTGCCCCGTGAGGCCACCGAGGAGGTCTGGGAGATTTTCAGCGTTGGGACTGTTCTTCATGGAGGCGTTGATGTCGTCGAGTAGATGGCCGGCTTCGGGGTTCATGGATTTGATGGTCTGCTGAAGATCGCCTGACATCAATTCACGTTGAATCTGGGCGTCAGTGATTTTTCCCTCATTGATATCCTGCTGTAGCATTTGGGCAAGCTGCTGGACCTTGGCGCGGACATCGGAGGGTAGCGCATCCAGGATGCCTGCCGTATTCTGGGGCAGATGGTCGTCGGGAGCCATTTGCGCGTAGGCCTCTGCAAAGAGAAATACACAGCATGCGATTGTGAGTAGTGCGCTCCATCTTGTCATCGCCTACCTCCTTGTCTGTTCGTGCTTCTTCCTTCAATCCCTTGCGACAAGAAAAGTATCTCAGGCTGTAGGCAGGCTGTCAGCAAAAACCTGGCAAGCTGCTCAAGAAAAGTCTAGCTCATTTGGTCTATCTGGTTTGTCTGGTCTGTCTGGTTTTTGGGTTGAACGAAACTAACCAGATAAACCAAATAGACCAAACAAACCAGATGAACCAGACAAACCGGTTACTCGTTTGATTCGATGCTCGAAGGGGTCTTGTTGAGCACTGTTGCGGTGGCGCGGGAGAGGGCTTCGTCGTGTGCGTGGTCGTGGGTATAGACTCGAAATTGGACCAGGCGGGTGGGCAGCAGGTCGAGAAATTCTTCTAATGGGTCGGTCGAGATGCCTTTGGTGCTAGGGTCGTACACATAGAGGGGATTGCCGCGCCGGTCTTTTGGGTCTGGCCGTGGGTCGAGCGGGGCCATGTCGACACGGAACTCCACTTTTTTGAGCTTCGCCGGCAATTCTTTTTTGATCTGTTCTTCGAAGTGTGCGTGGCTGGGAAAGTCCATGCCGCGCTCCTGGCCATTTTCCTTGAGCACGGCGCTGTAGGCCATCTTCCATTTGACGTCGCGGACGAGAATCCGCTGCCACTCCGCACCCAAGCGCCGTTCGGTGGCATGGCGCGAGCTCTTCCATCCCCGTACCTGTTCAAGCAAGGACCAATCGGTCAGCGTCAGGTACTCGTCCATCCTCTTGCGAGGATCGTGGGGAAACAGGAGCTTCATGGTATCGCCGAAGATGTCGCGGAGGTGGATGTCGATCGCGCGCGTGGTCCGGTGATAGTAGACGTTGGAATAGAGATACATGCGGGTATTGAGGAACATCTGCAGGGCAGGAAGGCCCGTCTTATGAATCGTAAATCCCTTGTCCGTGATGATCGTGTAGTGAATGAGTCTGGACAGATCGACCGGGCCGACCGCCACGCCGCACATATAGGAGTCGCGCAGGACATAGTCGAGGTTGTCTGCGGTATAGCTGCCTGAAATGACTGGTTGGAGCATGTTGAGCCATCGGGGAATGCGGGAGTTGTCTTTACCCTTTTCCTTGAGAATCACATGCGCGATTTGATCGGGGTTGAGTTCCTCGCCTTTGGCGAAGTGGCCGGACGGGCTTCGCCGGATCTTGCGGATGATCGGACCGAGATGGTCGCGGATAATGATCTGCCCGAGTTTTTCGTGACTGGCATGGAAGGCATGCAAATAGTTATCGTCGAAGAAATGGCAGAAGGGGCCATGGCCGATGTCGTGCACGAGCGCCGTGACGCGGAGAAATTCCTCGACATAGTTCGCCGACGGGACATCTTTGACCGCTTTTTTGAGAAATGGATAGAGATGTCGCGCAAAGCGGCCTGCCACATGCATAGTGCCGAGCGAGTGGACGAAGCGGGTGTGTTCCGCTGAGGGGTACACCCAACGGGCGCTTTGGAGTTGATAGATGTACCGGAGGCGCTGGACCCAGGGGGAGTCGATCAGGTCCTTTTCCGTTCGTTCGTGTGGGTCCGCAGTGGAGAAGGGCACGGTGAAGGAGACGTATTGGTGGATCGGATCGGCGATCAGCGCCGACCCATCGTACGGAGCATTGGATTGATGACCGAATTCAGACATGGTAACCAATTATCTTAGCGTACATCTTGAGGGGGCGGCAATGGCTCTGTCTGGTCCAGTGGGTGCGACTGCCGATGTTTGGCCACAAAATAGTAGGCGAGTGGGTAGGCGACTGCCGCACCGAGGAGGCTCAAGACAATTCCGCCAAGAAAGAAGGGTACGGCGTAGGGCATGATTTGTTCATAGATCGCGCCGAAACTCACATCA
>JANYBU010000092.1 GCA_025360665.1 Nitrospira sp. | reverse complement strand
CACGCAGCGCGAGTTGAACGCCATCGCCCATCGGTTGAACACGCGCCCGAGGAAATGTCTCGACTTTGCCACGCCCCTGGAAGTCTACGCGCACCTGCGCCATCCTTCACCCGTTGCACTTGGAACTTGAAACCGCCTCGTCTTAACACTCTCTCGGTCCGGTTTAACACCGTTCTGACACGGAGCTTGATAAGGTTCTTGACACGACAGGGGACGCGTCACGAGGAGCGACGTTTCAGATGGTCAGAGAAAAGTGAGGGAGTCTCGATGACACTGGTTGCACTGGGCTTGCTGTTAGGGATGGTCGGACTACTGTGGGTGACGGTCATAGACATCATGCAGGCGGATCACCAGACCAAAAGACAGAGTCCGCGAGAGCAGGACAAGCCGCTCGCGGAGGCAGCACGTTGCGAGTTAAAGGCAGCGGACCGAGTTTCGGTACGGCAAGTCCGACAAGAACGTCTTTCTCTTATGGCAGTAGAGCGGTGAATAACCAGGAGACGCTCTCGTTTCAGGTGGGCTACCTGTTCAGAGAAGGACACTGTTTTCCGGAGGCTAGGGGACGATGAATACGAACTTCTATGCAACCAAGGACCGACCGCGTGGTGTCCATACTGGCCGGTGCCATATGGATGGCGAACAGTACAGGCGAGAAATGCGTGCGGCGTTGCATGACCTACAGCAGAGGTTGGGACAGTGTCACAACGGCCTCAGCGGCGTGCGGGTCGTCGTCACAGCCGGTCCGGCACCGTCGACAGAGCGTCAAATGAGAAGAAAATTGTTCCAGAAGCTCCGCAGTTTTTACACCGTTTTTACTTCCTGTGTTCTATAGTGCAGACAAGTAGGTAAAGATATAGGGACAACATTTCCTTTGCCGTCGATTGAGGGGTATTCACGTGGATCTCATCTATCTGGCTATCGCAGCGATATTTTTTCTACTGTCCGGCTGGCTCATCTCGGCGCTGGAGCGACTGTAAGGGGGGTACGGCCATGAATGTGATGTACGTGCTGGGCGGAATTCTGTCATTGGGATTGTTGGTCTATCTCATGGTCGCGTTGCTGAAACCGGAGTGGTTCTGATGACAATCAATGGACTGGTTCAAATCGGACTCTACTTTGTCGTGCTGGTCGCGCTGGTCAAGCCGCTGGGATGGTATATGGCACGAGTGTACGAAGGCCAACCCTGCGGGCTCGATCGGGTGGTGGGCCCTCTTGAGCGGCTTATCTATCGCCTGTGCGGAGTGCGTCAGACTGAAGAGATGAATTGGAAGACGTATGCAGTCGCGATGCTCCTGTTTAACGGCGCCGGGCTCTTCGCACTGTACGCGTTACAGCGTTGGCAAGGATTCTTCCCGCTCAATCCACAGGGGTTTGGCGCCGTGGCTCCCGATCTCGCGTTCAACACTGCCGCGAGTTTCGTGACCAACACCAACTGGCAGGCCTACGGAGGCGAAATGACGCTGAGCTATCTGACTCAGATGCTTGGACTCACGGTGCAAAATTTTGTGTCCGCTGCAACCGGTATGGCGATCCTGGTCGCGTTGATCAGGGGCTTGGCTCGCCGGAGCGCCCTGACTATCGGCAACTTTTGGACCGACCTCGTCCGCAGCATACTCTATATTCTCATGCCGCTGGCCCTGCTCTTGTCCCTGCTGTTGGTGTCACAAGGCGTCGTCCAGACGTTCGCGTCATACCAGACCGCCACACTGCTGCAGCCGGCCAGTTACGCCAAGCCCGTAATGGATGCGAACGGCCAGCCGGTGCTGGATGAACAGGGCCAGCCGAAAACAGAGCCAGCGATGGCAGCTGAACAGGTACTTGCGGTCGGACCGGCAGCCTCTCAGATCGCGATCAAGCAGCTCGGGACCAATGGCGGCGGATTCTTCAACGTCAATTCTGCGCATCCGTTCGAGAACCCGACGCCCTGGTCCAATTTCCTACAAGTATTGGCGATCCTGCTTGTCCCAGCGGCGCTCTGCTACACATTAGGGATGATGGTCGGAGATACGCGCCAGGGTTGGGCGCTCCTTGCTGCGATGACGATTCTCCTGCTCTGTTTTATTCCGCTGGGGCTGTGGGCCGAGCAAAGCGGGAATCCGGCTTTCACCGCTCTGGGGATCGATCAGGCTTCCAGTGCGGGACAATCCGGCGGGAACATGGAAGGGAAAGAAATCCGATTCGGCATCACAAACTCCGTCCTGTGGTCCGCTACCACCACGGCGGCCTCGAACGGCTCTGTAAATTCGATGCACGATTCCTACACGCCCTTGGGAGGGCTGGTGCCGCTCTTCCTGATGCAGTTCGGGGAAGTGGTGTTCGGCGGGGTCGGCTCTGGTCTCTACGGCATGGTGGTCTTTGCGATCATCGCGGTCTTTGTGGCCGGTCTGATGGTGGGCCGCACGCCTGAATACCTCGGCAAAAAGATCGAACCCTATGAAATGAAGATGGCCTCGTTGCTGATATTGATCATGCCGATAGTGGTCCTCGGTTTCACGGCAGTGGCGTCGGTGACGGGCGTCGGCACCAGCTCGATTTTCAACCCAGGTTCCCATGGGTTCAGTGAGATGCTCTATGCCTATACTTCGATGGGAAATAATAACGGCAGTGCCTTCGGTGGGCTGAGTGTCAACACACCCTTCTACAACCTCACCGGCGGGATCGCGATGCTGATCGCCCGCTTCTGGTGGGCGATCCCCACGTTGGCATTGGCAGGAGCACTGGCGAGGAAAAAGCTCGTACCGGCTGGGCCCGGAACCCTGCCGACCTACACGCCGCTGTTTATCGTGCTGCTGATCGGCGTCGTCGTGCTCGTGGGAGCGCTCACTTTCGTGCCCGCACTTGCCCTGGGACCAATCATAGAACACATCCTGATGGTGAGCCGATGACGGCACTGGAGTGGAGGATTTCGAGATGACAACGCAAGGAAAGAGAAGGCCATTGTTCGATCCTCAGATTATGCGACGGGCGCTGCTGGAATCCTTCCGGAAGCTTGATCCACGCCACCAAATTCGCAATCCGGTCATGTTCGTGGTCGCGGTCGGGAGTGTGCTGACCACCGTCCTGTTCTTCCAGGCGCTGTTCGGGAAAGGCGAAGCGCCTGTCTGGTTCATCCTCGCCGTATCTCTATGGCTCTGGTTTACCGTGCTGTTCGCGAACTTTGCCGAAGCGATGGCGGAAGGGCGTGGAAAGGCACAGGCGGAATCGCTGCGCAGTGCCCGGCGTGAAATGAACGCGAAGAAACTGGGCCAGCCGGAGTCCGGCGACCAGTATCTCAGTGCTCCATCCTCCATCGTCCCGGCGAGCGCCTTGAAGCGTGGAGACGTCGTCTTGGTGGAGGCCGCCGATTTTATCCCTTGCGACGGGGAGGTCATCCAGGGAATCGCCTCGGTGAACGAAAGTGCCATCACCGGCGAAAGTGCCCCCGTCATTCGAGAGAGCGGCGATCGCAGCGCCGTGACGGGCGGAACACGCGTCCTGTCGGATTGGTTGGTCATACGGGTCACTGCTAACCCCGGCGAGACATTTCTGGACCGGATGATTGCGATGGTCGAGGGGGCCAAGCGCCAAAAGACGCCGAATGAGATCGCCCTCAACATTCTGCTGGCGGCACTCACGGTCATCTTCCTCTTGGCGACGGCCACGTTGCTTCCCTTTTCCCTCTACAGTGTGCAGTCGGCAGGCCAGGGGGCCCCTGTCACTGTGACGGTCTTAGTCGCGCTGTTGGTGTGTCTGATCCCGACGACGATCGGAGGATTGCTCTCTGCCATCGGAATTGCGGGTATGGATCGAATGGTGCAGGCCAATGTCATCGCCATGTCGGGGAAGGCGGTCGAAGCGGCGGGCGACGTGGATGTGTTGCTGCTCGACAAGACCGGCACCATCACGCTGGGCAATCGTCAGGCGACTGCGTTCCTTCCGGCTGACGGGGTGAGCGATCAGGCGCTGGCCGATGCGGCCCAGCTCTCGTCGCTGGCGGACGAGACGCCGGAGGGGCGTAGCATCGTCGTCCTGGCCAAGGAAAAGTATGGATTGCGTGCGCGCGACATTCACGAATTAGGTGCGATATTCATTCCCTTTACTGCTCAAACCCGCATGAGCGGCGTCAATTTGAACGGGCGGGAAATCAGGAAGGGCTCAGATGATGCCATCGAGGCCTATGTCATAGCGCGAGGCGGACAATTTTCTGTTGCTGTCCGGTCAAGCGTGGATGCCATCTCCACCCAGGGCGGCACACCGCTGGTTGTGGCGGAGGGGCCCAAAGTGTTGGGCGTGATCTACCTGAAAGATATCGTCAAGGGCGGTATCAAAGAGCGGTTTGCCGAATTGCGACGGATGGGGATTAAGACCATCATGATCACCGGCGACAATCCGCAGACTGCGGCGGCCGTGGCAGCGGAGGCTGGTGTGGACGATTTCCTGGCGCAGGCCACGCCGGAAGCCAAGCTCAAGCTGATTCGCGACATGCAGGCTGGCGGCCGGCTCGTTGCGATGACGGGGGATGGCACGAACGACGCTCCGGCGCTGGCTCAGGCTGATGTCGCCGTTGCGATGAATACCGGTACGCAGGCCGCCAAAGAAGCCGGCAATCTGGTCGATCTGGATTCCAACCCGACCAAGCTCATCGAAATCGTGGAAATCGGCAAGCAGCTCTTGATGACCCGCGGTGCCCTCACCACCTTCAGCATCGCCAATGATGTTGCGAAGTATTTCGCGATCATTCCCGCAGCGTTCGCCTCGACCTATCCCGCGCTCAGCGTGCTCAATATTATGGGACTGGCGACGCCGGCCAGTGCCGTGTTGTCGGCCGTGATATTCAACGCGCTGGTCATTGTCGCGCTCATTCCGCTCGCCTTGAGAGGAATCAAGTATCGCCCGATCGGCGCCGCGCGGCTGCTAAGCCGGCATCTCCTGGTCTACGGGTTGGGAGGGATCATTGTTCCATTCGTGGGAATCAAGCTCATCGATTTGCTACTTGTCGTTCTGCGCTTAGTCTGAGGAGGCATACATGCGGACCCAACTTCGCCCGGCTTTGGTATCACTCGTCGCCCTGACCCTTATCACCGGGCTCCTGTACCCGCTCGTGGTCACTGGTATCGCTCAGGTGCTGTTTCCACGGCAAGCCAACGGGAGCCTGATCCTTATCAACGGCCAGCCAGTCGGATCATCGTTGATCGGCCAGCTGTTCGACGCGCCGAAGTATTTTTGGGGCCGTCCTTCCGCCACGTCACCGTTCCCCTACAACGCCGCCGCCTCGTCCGGGTCCAATCTGGGCCCGACCAATGACGCGCTGATTAAGGCCGTGCAGGCTCGCATCGACGCGCTCAAGACTGCCGACCCTGACAATCCTCTTCCCCTTCCGGTGGATTTGGTCACCGCTTCAGGGAGCGGTCTCGATCCGCATATCAGTCCCGCGTCTGCGGCATACCAGGTGAGACGAGTAGCGCGCGCCCGCGGGATGGAAGAAGCTGCGGTTCGCCAACTTGTCTCTCAGCATACGGAAGGACGTCAGCTTGGGATTCTCGGAGAACCCCGGGTGAACGTGCTGGCACTGAATCTTGCACTGGATACATTGAAGTAAACGACTGGCTACGCGACGTGTCGGCCTCGTTCCTCTTCACGCTCACTGTGAGTTCTCTCGCAGAGCGACCATGGTCGAGATCATTGGAAAAACCGACACCCGCATTCAACCAGCAAGTGCAACGCCTGCGGCCTTGAAGATTTCCGCTGGTGTTTTGAGTCCGAGGCATTTCCTCGGCCGGTTATTGAGCCAGCGCTCAACCGAGAGAATCTCGTTCTTGGAGATCGTAGCAACGTCCGTCTTCTTGGGAAAGAACCTTCTGACGAGACCGAGGGTATTCTCCACCGTACCGTGCTCCCAGCTATGGTAGGGCTCGCAGAATCAGGAACAGGTGCCAAGACGCGGTTGGTACGCAGATGCTCGGCATTCTCGGAGCCATTGTCGTAGGTGATGGAGCGTCTCATGGCTTTGGGCACACGGCTCAGCCATCGCGTGAGGGCGATACTCATGCGCGCGAACTGCGGACACTGCCGGTTCAGCTTCGCCGCTCTCTCACGTACGACCAAGAACCCGAAATGCGTGAGCACCGCCTCTTCACGAAACAGACGAAGATGCGGGTCTACTTTGCGCATCCCCATTGACCTGGGAGCGGGGGACGAATGAGAACACGAATGGCCTGCTCGCGTATCCTAACGCGGAAGACATCAGAACCGTTAAGTGTTGCACTTCGTTATTGAACCGGGGCATCAGACAGTCGGGCAGGTGCCTGTTTTCCCCCTTTGAACGAGAACCGACTTCTCTCCCTAAGCTCCCTGAGAAGGAGACAGTTCATTTCATGAGGAGAATTTTCTGGCACAATAGCCATCCTGCTACCGGCGACGTTTCGTGTCCAGCTTGTTACCGCCAGAACTCTGTCTTTGTCGCTGTTTCCTTGAGGGAGGAGAGTACCGTACCATTCGGCACTCTTTCTCCATTCTCGAAGACACAGAAGTTTCGCAGCCCTCCTGTTTTCCAAATGGCGAATACCCACAACGCAGAAAAAACTGCCCCTAGCCCACCAATGCCTAGGAGAATTGCAAGTGATAGGTCCATGGCGCATCTCCCTGTTTTGCGTGGCCTGATCGATCTGTCACTCACAATATAAGACGGAATATGTGAAAATGGGCTCAAGAGAGGCGGTCTCTGCATCAAGACGGCGTTAAAATCCACAGTGATCCATCTGAACTGTAGAGAGGGAAGGTCATTTCCCTTATAAAGGCAGTATGAGTAACCAAAGGCCTGATCCAGAAGCATTACTCAAACGCGTGCAGGCTGAAGAGGCCAGGCAGGCGCGCGGCAAGCTCAAAGTATTTTTCGGTGCCACGGCCGGTGTGGGGAAGACGTATGCCATGCTCGGAGCGGCGCACGAGCAACAAAATGACGGTGTAGACGTCGTCGTCGGGTGGGTCGAAACGCACGGTCGTGAGGAAACGGAAGCCTTGCTGGAAGGGCTGACGATTCTGCCGCCACGCCTAGTCGAGCATCGCGGAACGACATTGCGGGAATTCGATCTTGACGCAGCGCTCGCCCGTCATCCTCAGCTCATTCTCATGGACGAACTGGCCCATACCAACGCCCAGGGTTCTCGGCACCCGAAGCGATGGCAAGACGTCATGGAGCTCTTGCACGCGGGCATCAACGTCTATACGACTGTCAACGTGCAGCACCTGGAGTGCCTGAACGATGTGGTTGCACAGATCACAAGTGTTCGGGTGAGTGAAACGGTGCCGGACTCGGTACTCGAACAGGCCGACGATGTCGAGCTGATCGACCTTCCCCCCGACGACCTCCTTCAACGCCTCAAGGACGGCAAAGTCTACATGCCGGAGCAAGCGCAACAGGCGCTCCAAAATTTCTTCCGCAAGGGCAATCTGATTGCCTTGCGGGAATTGGCCTTGCGTCGGACGGCGGAGCGGGTCGACCAGCAGATGGAGGTGTACCGCCGTGACCATGCAGTGGTCCGTTCGTGGCCTGCCGCCGAAACCATCATGGTCTGTGTGAACATGAAGCCCAGGGGACCCCGTTTGGTGAGGGCTGCCAGAACGATGGCGACGGGTCTCCATGCGAAATGGATCGCCGTATACGTTCAAACGCCCAGACATCTGCGCATGCCACAAGCCGACCGCGACCGGGCGAACCAGACGCTTCGGCTCGCTGAGCTGCTTGGCGCCGAGACGGTGGTGCTGAGCGGAGCCAATGTCGCGCAGGAACTGTTGTCCTATGCCCGCACGAAAAACGTGGCGAAGATCATCGTTGGGAAGCCGGTCCGTGCCCGGTGGAAGGAGGTGGTGTTTGGATCGGTGGTGGCTGAGCTCGTGCAACAGAGCGGGGAGACGGACATTTATGTGATCACTGGCGAGGCCGGTGAAAGCCGCCCGTTGGCGACGCAGGCTGTGAAACGAAACAGCGAGTGGTCATCCTACGGCCTGGGCGTTGTGGGAGTAGGCATGTCAACGGGCGTGGCGTGGCTCATGTTCCCGTACTTCGGTCTGGCGAATCTCATCATGATGTATTTGATGGGAGTCGTACTCGTGGCCTCTCGGTATGGACGAGGGCCGTCTGTCCTCGCATCAGTCCTGAGTGTCGCCGCGTTCGACTTTTTCTTTGTCCCTCCTTATTTGTCCTTCGCTGTGTCGGACATTGAATATCTCCTCACCTTTGCCGTGATGCTGGTGGTCGCGCTGACCATCAGTGGACTGGCCGTCCGTACCAAGCAACAGGCTGAGCTGGCTCGTCGTCAGGAACGGCGTACGGCGGTCCTCTATGCATTGAGCCGCGATCTCGCAACGCATCGGGGTACAGGCATGCTGGCCCAGCTCGCGGCGAAGCATCTTCGAGAAGTGTTTGACAGCCAGGTCGCGATTTTTCTGGCGGATGCCGACAAACGGGTGCAGCTGCAACGAGGTGAACAGCTGTATTTTGAATTCGACCCCAAGGAGTCGGGGGTGGCCCAATGGGTGTTCGAGCACAACGAGCGGGCCGGACTCGGGACCGATACACTCCCGGGGGCCAGCGCCCTATATCTGCCCTTGGTCGGTTCGGCCGGATCAATCGGTGTGGTGGCGGTGCGGCCGACCGAATCCAGCCGACTCTCGGACACCGATCAGCTGCACTTGCTCGAATCGCTCGTCAACCAAGTCGCGTTGGCGATTGAACGAACGCGCCTGTCCGAGGAAGCCCAGCAGGCTCATGTGCGCGTGGAAACGGAGCGCATGCGGAACGCCATTCTCAGTTCAGTCTCCCACGACCTGCGGACTCCGCTGGCGACCATTACTGGGGCCGCCAGTAGCTTGCTGGACGAACAGGGGCACATCGATCCTGCAGCTCGGCTCGGGCTCGCTCGATCCATTTATCAGGAGGCGGGTCGCCTGGATCGCTTACTCAAGAACCTGCTCCACATGATGCGAATCGAGGCAGGGGCCGTGCAACTGAGCAAAGAGTGGCATCCCGTGGATGAGGTCGTTGGTGCGGCCCTGGCCAGACTGGAGGGACGGTTGCGCGATCATACCGTCAACACGGCGTTTCCTGCCGACCTGCCGCTGGTGCTTGTCGATGGAGTGCTCCTGGAACAGGTGGTGATCAATCTTGTGGAGAACGCCGTGAAGTACGCGCCCCAGGGAAGCGCTATCGATATGTCCGCATCGGCGAGCGATCGTGAAGTGGTCGTCGAAGTCGCAGATCGAGGCCCGGGGATCCCGGTCGGCGAGGAGGCCCGCATCTTTGAGAAATTCTATCGTGCCAAGCCTGCACGAGAAGGAGGGGTCGGGCTGGGGCTGACGATTTGTCGCGGCATCGTGGAAGCGCATGGCGGGCACATCTGGGCTGAGAACCGGCGCGGAGGGGGAGCGGTATTCCGCTTTGCGATTCCGCTGTTAGAACGTCAGCCGTCTGTCGAATCGGAACAAGCCGAACCGAAGCCAGCCTAATCGACTCCGGAAAAGAGTTGCGGTCAGGAGGCCGCCGCCGTTATGTCGGGACAGGAAGTCACAGTGCTCCTTATCGAAGATGAACCGGAGATTCGCCGGTTCCTGCGGACGACGCTGCCCGCGCACGGTTTTCGACTGTACGAGGCCGCGACGGGAAAGGATGGTCTGACGGAGGCCCAAGCGAGAAATCCCGATCTCATCCTGCTGGACCTCGGTCTGCCGGACCTTGAGGGAAGTGAGGTCATTCGCCAAGTGCGGGAATGGACCGCCACGCCGATCATCGTACTATCCGCCCGCGACCAGGAACAGGTAAAAGTGGCGGCGCTTGACCTCGGGGCAGACGACTACGTGACGAAGCCGTTCGGGGTCAACGAACTCCTTGCACGGATGCGTACCGCGCTTCGCCATATCGCCGGACCGCCGGGAGAACCGGCCGAGCCGGTGTTTACCCTCGGCGATCTGAAAGTGGATCTCGGGCGGCGACAGGTGTTTGTGTCGGCGAAGGAAATTCATCTCACGCCGATTGAATACAAGCTGCTCACGACATTAATCCGGTATGCCGGCAAGGTGATGACTCACCGTCAGCTCCTGAAAGAGGTATGGGGTCCGCTGCACGTGGAGGAAGGGCATTATCTACGGGTATACATGCGCCAGTTGAGAAACAAGCTGGAGAAAAACCCGGCTCATCCACGCTATCTGGTGACGGAGCTGGGAGTTGGATATCGGCTCAGGACAGAATGACCCACTGCAACTATCTTTTACGTTCCGCCCCATCACAGACCGCAGCCGTCTGGGTAACTAACGACTGTAATGAGAATGTGGGTTACACGGTGTATTCCCTTTGCAAATTCGTGGCTTCTATACGTTAGCTCCGCCAAAGCAGGCGACCTTACCTGCAAAGTAGTGGGTGAAATGGAAGCGGTGATACCCAAACAAGGAGGCGAGAGCATATGCAGTTCGTCAAAGTAAAAGATGAAGACCGTCCAGGCGATGTGGCGATCAATCTTGATCTCGCCCGACAGGCCCACTTTGGAGTGACCCAAAACCTGAACAGTAGACCATCCGCCACTTGAGATACGTGTCCGTTACTCAAGGTATTTGTGGCCCAGTTTTCTGATCTTGGGTCACGTTTCTTTGAGGCTAGCGATTTCCGTTCGACGTTGCGTAGAATGCTGCTCCTCCACCGAAAGGAGCCGAGTGACGGTTCATACGATAAGAGGCCGCATCGTGCTTGCCATCGTTGTGGTCGGCTGCATTCCGTTGCTGACCTGCCTCATCCTGGCCTACGTGTCGGGTATGCGATCGCTCCGCGATGTGATTGGAGGGAACTTTCAGACGATTGCGGCTCAGGCGGCAGATCGAGTGACGATGTTGGTTCAAGGAGAAATCCAGAGGGTTCGCCTCTTGGCCTCGGCGCCATTGCGCGTCCGACAACCTGTAGAACTTGCCAATCGTTCCTATCCCGGGGAGCCCTCCAAGGCCATCGTACTAATCCAAGAGCGTGCCCGAACCTGGGAACAAGGCACTGACGCGGCCGCGCGCCTGTTGAACACCGAACTCTCACGATTTCTCTTGGAGACGAAAGTGCGAGATGGGGACAAGCTGGTCGGGATCCTCGTCACGGATCGCCATGGAGCGCTTGTCGCGGCCACGTCGGAACCAGACCACTATTTCTTTGGGGATGAGCTTTGGTGGAAGGCAATTCAGAACGGAGGCGGTGAACAGGTCTATCTGAGCGGACTCACGGCCGGGCGTGGAGGTTCCTTTCGGACTCCGGAAGAGACGATTGATGTGGCGGTGCCCATCTTCGACGACCACCAGCGCATTGTGATTGGTGCGATCAAGGTCTCGTACCGGTTCGATACGCTCTTTGGGATGATCAATCAAATCCGAATCGGTCAGACCGGCCATGCGATGCTGTTCAGCGCCGATGGTCAGCCGCTCATCTGTCCGATTCTTCCCCGTCAGGCCCATCGCATTCCTGCGCCCCTCATGACCATGATCGTGTCCGATGACCCCGGGTGGGGGATTGCCGAGGACGATGGACATGGCGCCCGAGATACCGTTGTCGGCTTTGCGCCTGTACGAGGCCTTGGCGTTCCGGGCAATACCTGGCATGTCTTTGTTCGGCAAGAGCCTGCCGAAAGTTACGCGCCGATTCGGGATCAGCTCCGCAATCTCGCCATCATTGGACTCGTCATGATCGGACTCTTGTGGGCAATCGGACGCTATGTGGCGACCAGAATTGCCCACCCGATTCACACGTTGCAAGCAGGGGTCGAGGCGATCAGCCGTGGAACCTATGGTGGACCGCTCGACATTCGGACGGGAGACGAGTTCGAAGAATTGGCGACCGCCGTGCATCGGATGGCGGAGAAGCTCAACGCGTCCCATGCCGAGATGGAGGCGTTGAACAACGATTTGACCAAACGGGTCGAGGAAAAGACCACAGAGGTCACACGCCAGATGAAACAGCTCCATCTCTCCGAACGCCTAGCGACGCTGGGCAAAGTGGCGAGCGGGATTGCCCATGAGATTAACAATCCGTTGGGGATCATGCTCAACCGTATTGAGTGCATCGAAGCGGAAGCGGCTGAGCTGCATTTGCCTGCCGAGGTGCAGCGCGATCTGCTGGCGATCCGGTCGCAAGCAGACCGGATCAGTCGGATCACCAAGAGCATGTTGGCCCTCTCACATGGCTCCGCCACGACGCTGAAGCCGATCGATCTGAACTGCGTGCTCCGTTCCTGTGTGGACATCGCAAGGGAACGGGCGGCCGCCGAAGGTGTCCGCATTGAATGTGCCTTGTCCCCCGATGTGCCGGCGATCATGGGTGATCGTGATCGTTTGGAAACGGTCGTCCTCAACCTCATCAATAATGCCATCGATGCCGTGCGGGGATGCGGCCATGAAGGGGTGGTGACCATTCAGTCGGATCGGATGCGACGCGATCGGGAAGAGTGGGCTACGGTCAAGGTAATCGATAATGGACCTGGTATCCCCGAGGATATTCTCGGTCACATCTTTGATCCGTTCTTTACGACGAAGGATGTCGGCCAAGGGACGGGGCTGGGATTGTTTTTGAGCTATGGTATTGTGGCGGATCATCGAGGGCGCTTGGAGGTCGCGAACGGAGAGGTCGGAGCCGTGGCGTCGATGATCCTCCCTGCGCTCAAGACCGCGTCCGATGTACCTCAGGAGGCCGGATGGAACATGCAGGCAAAATACTGATTGTCGACGACGAAGTCGAGGCACTCGAGAACTGTCGTCGCATCTTGAGCCGACTAGGCCATGAATGTTTGACGGAGAATGATCCGGTCCGTGCGCTGACAGTCATTCAACAGGAGCGGCCAGGTCTTGTGCTCACAGATTTGCGCATGCCGGGTCTCGACGGGATCGGCGTGCTGGTGGAGGCGAAACGAGTCGATCCCAACATCAAAGTGGTCCTGCTGACCGCATACGCAACCGTGCAGACGGCGGTGGCTGCGATGCGGCAAGGGGCGATGGATTACATTCTGAAACCCTATACCAGCAAAGATCTGGAGGACGTAGCCCAACGGGCTTTTAGAGGGCAGGAGCAGGCAGGAGCGCGCGTTCCCTCCTGGAACGATCTCGACCGACGGCCCGACCTGTCCGACGGCGTCGGGAAACATACACTCGGGCTCATGCTGGGGCAAAGCGAAGCCTTCCGGGAGGTGAAAGAGCTCATCAAAAAAGTGGCTCATACGGACGCCAACATTTTGATTTACGGCGAGAGCGGAACAGGAAAAGAATTGGCGGCTCGCGCGATTCACGACCAAAGTGGACGGGCTGCCGAGTCTTTCGTGCCGGTGGACTGTGTGGCGTTACCCGATGCCTTGTTGGAATCGGAACTGTTCGGGCACGAGAAAGGGGCCTTCACTGGGGCGCATGCGGCAAAGGCCGGTCTCTTTGAAGTGGCGAACGGCGGCACGGTGTTTCTCGACGAAGTCAGCGAGATGAGCCCGACGCTGCAGTCGAGACTCCTGCGGGTCCTTCAGGAGCGCCATGTCCGGAGGGTCGGCGGGACGCGCTATGCCGATATCGATGTGCGGGTGGTCGCGGCGTCCAATCGAGACCTCGGAGAGGCGTGCCGGAATGGCCTGTTCAGGGAAGATCTGTATTATCGCCTTAACGTCATCCCAATCGTGCTCCCGCCGCTTCGAGAGCGCAAGGGCGATGTGGAAGTCTTGGCGCAGGCATTTCTGCGGCGCTTTTTGATGGAGAGGAAAGGGCGCGCCTCGGACGACACGGTGGAATTCGACCCTGTCGCGTTGTCGCTGTTACGAGATTACACATGGCCGGGCAACGTGAGGGAGTTGCGGAACGTCGTGGAGCGGGCGGCGGCGCTGTCTGATGGTCCCGTGATCGGAGTGGAGCATTTGCCGGACCGGCTGTGCGCGGTTCGACGGGAAGACTTGGCTGACCAAGATGTCACCTCTTTCAAAGAGGCCAAGAAAGTCGTCGTCCGCACCTTCGAACGCAGTTTTCTGATCGAGCTGCTGAAGCGACATGGAGGCCAGCAGGGACGCGCGGCCCAGGAGGCCGGAGTGGATCGGAAAACCATCGAGCGCATGATCAAGAAACACGGGCTCGGGGAATCACGGTAATCGCTATCGTTCTCGTAGGAAGAAACGAGTCCTCTCTCTCCTTCTGGACTCCCAATCCATCTCGGCACCGAACTTGCCCCTCCGATGAGCGGACAACTTGACTCACCCTCACGCTAATTGTCCTCATTTTGACTGCCGACTAGAGGCTAGGGGAGAATCTGAAGGCAAGACAGCATGGCAGCACCGGACAAAATTCTCATCGTGGACGATGAGCCTGACGCACTTGAAAATTGCCGACGAATACTGAGCGGGGGTCGGTACGATTGCCTTGTGGAAACCGACCCAAGCCAAGCACTGGCGACCATCGAGCGCGAACATCCCAAGGTGCTGCTGACCGATTTCCGGATGCCGGGACTTGACGGGATCGGTCTCCTCAAAGCGGCCAAACGTATTGATCCCGCAATCCAGGTCGTGCTGTTGACCGCCTATGCGTCTATCCAAACCGCCGTCGCCTCAATGCGCCATGGCGCATTTGATTATCTCACCAAACCCTTTACCGGAGAGGAACTCCGGACAGTGATCCGGCGGGCACTGGACAAAGAATTGGGCGACTCGACAGAGTATGAGGGCAAATCGGCATCCCCATCGACGGGCAAGGCCGAGAGGCCGACGGCTCGGGACGGAGACGAGGCCCTTGTCGGAATCAGTGCCGCGATGCAGGCGGTGCGGGAACTCATCGAACGAGTGGCGGCGACCGAAGCCACGGTGCTGATTTTCGGGGAACACGGCACGGGCAAAGAGTGCGTAGCGCGAACGATCCATGCCCGGAGTGCGCGCCAGCTGAAATCGTTCGTGACGGTCGACTGTCTGACTTCCGATGAATCTGCATCGGAGGTGCAGCTATTCGGGACTCAACAGTCGGCATCCCGCGTCGGTGTCGGATCGCAGCCGGGGCTCTTGGAGCTGGCGCATGGAGGCACCCTGTTTCTGGACGAAGTTGGCGGCCTCAGTCTTCAACTCCAGGCGAAACTGTTGCGCGCCTTGAAAGAGCGACGGGGTCGCCGGGTGGGCGGCAACCGCTTTGTCGAGATTGACACGCGCGTGATCGCCGGGTCGCCCCAGGATCTTCAGCGCGCCTGTAGCCGGGGCGAGTTCCGTGACGACTTCTATCAGTATCTCAACATCGTTCCGATCGTGCTGCCACCGCTGCGCGATCGCGTCGAGGATATCGAGGCGCTGGCGCGATCGTATCTGCAGACCACCTTACGCGAGCGGGGCCGGCTACCTCTGCAGGCCGGCTTCACATCCGACGCCCTCGCGCTGCTTCGCCGCTATGCCTGGCCCGGCAATGTGCACGAACTGCAGAACGTCATCGAGCGAGCGGTCGTGCTCGCCGACGGCCGCCTCATTGATCTCACGCACCTTCCTGACCGGCTACGCTCGTCGTAACGACGGCCGAGTCTCCACGCATCGTTTCGCCGACCAGAAATCCCGCTGTCCGTCTTTCTTCCTTCTCCCAACTGTCCCAATCCGCGACATTCCGCGCGAGTCTATGTCTAAGTCGATAGACAGGTTTATCTGCCTGATTTTGAACGCTTTCGCGCTCGCATCCCCGCGAGGATGGGACAGCGAAGTCGCATTCTCCGAAAAGCCTCTTCAAGCAGGGAAGCGAGGCCGAGATCCTACAAATACGCATGGACAGCGGTATTTCGCTGGTCGTCCTGTCCCAATGCGAATGGCACCGTTTTTGCGCAGGAGTTTCAATGCTGGTGAAGGTCTGGGTGATTAGGACCGGCCTCCGAATGACCCTCTCCTCCGTAAGGAGGAAACCTTCACCAGCTCTTACTGAGGAATATTCTCCGGAAGCGATGGAGGCCGACTAGAACAGTGGATGATCACAGTGAGGCAGGATCAATCTCAGCCCGCCGCCTGGGAGATGGACGGCGGTGGAAGAAGGAGGCCGAAGTATGAAAAGGGTATCGGATTCGCGCAGCTGCCGTGCTTACCGCATGGCAGCAAGCCTGCCGGCAGCGCTGCTCGTCAGCAGCCTGCTGACAACCCCGATGGGGCTGGCCGCAGACCAGCACACCCAGCATGGCGACATGGGGGAGGCATCGTCGGAGAAGGTCATTTATCGCGAAGGCGGAGCGGTCCTGCATGACCGCATGATGGAGGAGGTGAAGCGCCAACAGGAATTTATCGGGCAGAAAGGCGGGTATAGCACCGGCGCGAACAGTCACATGCTGCAGCAGGGCGTTCTGCTGGTAGCGGAGGATCCGACAAAAGTCGTGGTAAGTAACGGGCAACGTTGTCCGGCGAATGCTCCGATGAAGGAGTATCACGTCTCGGCGATCAGCATCGAAATTACGCTGAGCCGCTTCCTCGACTATTTCCCGGGCTATATGTACGTGCTTACAGAAAACGTCGAGAAAGCTCGCGGCGAAGAAGCCGCGAACAGGGCTGCGCGGGAGAAGGAAAACGATCCAGGCGCCATCTCGAACGGGTTGCAGGGCGATGTCATCCAGCCCCTCGTGATCCGGGCCAACCAGGGCGATTGTCTCAAGCTCACCCTCCACAACGAGATCACAGATGAGCCGACGAACCTGGTTATCAACGGTTCATCCATGGTGGTGGCGGCTACCGGCAAGCCGGCGACCCCCTCGAATCCAGATGGCACGGTTGCATCGGGCGGGCAGCAGAGTTTTGAATGGTATATCAAGCCGGAAACCCAGGAAGGCGTGCGATTTTTCCGGTCGCATGCATCGCGCGAGCAGTTCAACCAGGGTTTGATCGGCATGCTCGTCGTGGAGCCGCGCGGCTCACGCTATCTCAGCCCCTTCGACGGCAAGCCGATGGCGAGCGGCTGGGAGGCCATGATCGAAGATCCGAAGGGCGCGGACTTCCGTGAATTCGTGATCTTCTATCATGAGGCCGGCGACGAAGCGTTCCGCCTCTTGAATAAGAAGGGCGAAATGCTGCCCCAGCGCGATCCGCATACCGATTCCTATCGGCCGGGCGCGCGGTTACTGAACTACCGGAGTGAACCGCACGGCACACGCATCGAGCTTCAGGCCCACATGGGCTTTTACGGCGACGAGTCCATGGCGTATGGGTCCTATACCTTTGGCGACCCGGCCACGACCGTTCCTCGATCCTATCTCGGCGATCCAGCCAAGTTCAGGATGGCGGGTGGGTCTGAAATCGTGCACTCGCACCACCTCCACGGCGGCTCCATCCGTTGGGCGCGTCAGCCGGGGAACAGCAATCTCGACTTCGCACTGTCGAAGAACGGGCCGGTGAAGTTCCCTGCGATCAGCGCCCCCTCAGACCGTTTGGACGTGCAGTCCAT
>JANYBU010000183.1 GCA_025360665.1 Nitrospira sp. | reverse complement strand
ATGCTCGTCGTCCCACTCATCGGCGTCACCGGTGCGTTGTTCGAGTTGCTTGGCGAGTTCCATCAGCGACGCGTCGAACCGGGCGCGCCGTCGCATGCCGTCGATCGCCTTGAAGCGGCCGGTCGAGACGAGCCATGCCCGCGGATTGGCTGGCACGCCATCGCGTGCCCATTGTTCCACTGCGATAGCGAACGCATCGTGCAACGCCTCTTCAGCGGCGTCGAAGTCGCCCAGAAGGCGGATCAGGGTCGCGAGCACCTGGCGCGATTCTGAGCGGTAGACGGCATCCACCACCTCACGCACGTCTTTGACTTCGTCCTCGCTCATCGGCGCAGAGCCACCACCAACCTGTCTTGTTGATTTAGTCTGTCTGGTCTGTCTCGTTTATTTGGTTTGTCTTGTTTATTTGGTTGAACCAGACAATCGATGAACCAGACAAACCAGATAAACCAAATAGACCAGACAAACCAGTTACAGTTTCTGCATGATCCGTTCGGCGTAGCCGGTGAGTTCCATGTAGCCCTGTCCGTGAATTGGCTTTCCCTGTGCCGTGCCGGTTGTCTCGATGGCACCTTCCCAATAGGTCACTTGCGTACTGTGTGTGGTGGAGAGTTCTTGCTCGGCCATGAGCGGAACAAGTTCCAGCGAGAGTTGTTGGGAGGGAATGGTCAGGCGCCAACGCTGCGGATAGCGTGCGTGGCTGGTCTGGCTGGTCCAATAACTCGTGGGCTCCAGGGTGAAGTCTCCAATCGATAGATGGTGCCCACGTCCGTCGCGGTCAATGACGGTACCGCTTGAGGCCGGATCAGCCGATCCATCCGTCCGGCGGAGTCGATAGAGCATGAGTTCCCTTTGGTCGTCGAGTTGCAGACTGAACCAGTCCCATCCGACCAGATCCTTGCCAAGGTCGGCGGAGCCGAACTCATGGTCCATCCAACTGCTCCCTGTGACGTCGAATCGCTCGGCGCCGATCGACAGGGTACCGGTCGTGGCCAGTCTGGTAAAGGAATAGTAATGGGAGGCTTGTCCTATACCTGCCCCTTTGCGGCTGATACCATCGGCACCATGCAGGACGAGTGGTTTTTCCGGCGAGACCGTGAGTTGGATGGCCAGGTCGCCCTCCGCTGCCTGGAGGGTCTGTGTGCCAGGAGTGGCCGACGGCGATTCGGCGCTCCAGTGATCGATCCAGACGTGGAGCCCATCACGCGCTGCACCGGCCTTGCCCAGACCGGCCCGGCTGATTTTCTCCGCAAAGTGGAAGCGACCCTTGCTGAGATCACTCACGGCGAAATGGGCCAGGTACAGTTGCGTGACGGCCCACTGTGACGGCAGGGTCTTCGTCTGCTCGCGCGGCATGCCACGGCGGAAGAAGGTGAGTTGATAGCCGAACGGCCGGCCGTCCTTCGCCGTGAGCTGGCCGGTGTAGTACCACCATTCAGTGCGAAACTCCTCATGCGCTCCGTGATCGCGCGGGAAGGCGTATCGATAGCCTTCCGTGGCGAGTCGGAACTCCTGCTCGGTATCGGCCGCGAGTCCGGGCACGACGACCAGCAGACTGCTCGACAGGAACAGGAGGTATCGAAGCTGACGCCACAATTTGTGCATGGGTGATGGAGGCTTCGTACGGGACGGGAATCGTTGCGTGCGCTTATACCATGCTTAGCCCGCATTATTCATGACGGTTCGTCGGCCCCCCTCCCCCTCCCCCTCCCCCATACTATGGGGGGAGGGATGGGTGGGGGCGCACGACAAGCACGAGGAGCGCGACTTGCGTGACGTGTGAGTCCTGTCCCTGCCTGTCGCGCTTTTCCCGCCAGTCTCGCCCGTTTCGCTTGGGTCAGGGATCGGCGATTGCAGCAGAAGTGTTCATGCATAATGCGGGTTAGACAGGCGGCACAAATCTCCTGTGCTGATAAGGGTTTTCGTCAACTCGACGAGTGAACGATGCCCTCCTCGCGCCGTTGACAACTTTGTCGACCATCAGCTATCGTGAGCCATGCAGACCGATCATGGGCGAGAGCACCAGGGACGCGACCAGCGTGACAGCGTGACGCCGTTTCCCATTCCCGCGCGGATTCCGGTGTTCCCGCTTCCGAATGTCGTGCTGTTCCCCAAGACCTATCTCCCCCTGCATATTTTTGAGCCGCGCTACCGCGCCATGGTCTCGGATGCGGCGATAAGCGGGCAGTGCATCGGCATGGCCCTGCTCAAGGAGGGATGGGAAACGGGCTATTATGGCCATCCACCCGTGTTCTCGATGGGCTGTGTCGGTCGATTGGTCAGCGTGGAGCCACTGGCCGATGGTCGATCCAACATCCTGCTGCAAGGGCTGGAACGGTTTGAGATTGAACGCGAGTGGTACGACAAAGCCTATCGTGAGGCCACGATTTCTGTCACGGTGCGGGGCACAGAGGCGTCGCTGGATCCCACGGTCCGCCAGCGCCTGTTCATCACCCTGGAGTCCTATTTCCGGTCCCGCGATGAGGTGCCGACATGGCGGAAGCTGTTTCAGGAAGAAGTCGGCGATGAGACTGTCGTCAATACCCTGTCCACCTACTTGGAGTGTACGCCAGTGGAAAAGCAGTTTCTGTTGGAAGCCGACAGTCTCCATCAACAAGCCCGCCGTCTCACTGACCTCATCGAGTTCATGATGCACGATCAATCTGGCCCGAAGGGCTGGGGTTGATGGATCGCGCCATCGCCATCCAGGTGTCTCACCTGACGAAAACCTTTGATGGCCATACGGCCGTCTCCGATCTGTCGTTTCAGGTCTATTCAGGCGAGG
>JANYBU010000077.1 GCA_025360665.1 Nitrospira sp. | reverse complement strand
GGCGTTGCGAACCTGGGCGATCGGCTCGTTAGCGCATCAACAGGAAGAGACAGACCAACAGGCTGAGGCCAAGCCACCGACAAGTGGGGCAGCCTCGCCGGCAGTCGCAATTCCAAGCAGTGACACCTTGATCGCACATGTGCGGGACATTGCCGGTGAACGGACGATCGAATGCGCGGTTCTCGATCGTCAGGCTCCCGGCACCTCCAAGTACCGTTCGCTTAAGCCTGCAGATCTCTCTCGTCTCCTGCCGAAGGCATTTCAATCCGCCGTGGCGAGCTGAGATGTTGAACCGTATTTTCGGACTTGAAACCGAATACGGGCTCTTGGTGAATCAAGACCAGCCTGATCATTCCCCCACCTGGTTTGCCCACAAGATTCGAGACCATCTCTTTCACGTTCAACGGCGAGGCGTTCTCGATTTGCACCACCGAGGACACGATGAACCGCCGGGCAATGGAGGATTTCTCACCAATGCCGGGCGCATGTACCTCGACATGGGACATCTGGAGTGGGCCTCGCCGGAGTGTGAATCGCTATGTGATGTGGTGGCCGCCGACCGCGCCGGCGATCAGTTGTTGCAGGATGCGATTCAAGACCTCGGTTTGACTGACACGGTGTCGTTGATCAAAAACAATGTGGATCATGAAACCGATGCGACCTTTGGATCGCACGAGAACTATCTCGTGTCGCGACGCTTCCCCTTTACGCGGCGCGGCCTCGGGCCCTTTGTGACCTTTCTGGTTACCAGACAGATCTTTACGGGGGCCGGACGTGTCGGCATGGCGGGTCCCCAGGACGCCTGGATTCAGATGGACCGACTCATCGTGCCGCGAGGAGCGACCCATCGCCATGCGCAGCAGTCTGTTCTTCCGTTTCAGCTTTCTCAGCGTGCTGATTACATCGTGAATGACTTCTTCGAATGGGTGCAGCAGAATCGCGCCATCGTGAATACCAGGGATGAACCGCTGGCCGACCCGAATCAATACCGTCGCATTCATTTGCTATTGGGCGATTCAAACATGGCAGAGGTGGCGACGGCCTTGAAGTTGGGCACGACAGGGCTGGTCCTTCAACTGATCGAAGAGGGCCATGCGCCGCTCGATCTTGAGCTCGATGAACCGGTCGAAACCATGCAGGAACTGTCACAGGATCAGGACCGACGATGGATCGTTCGTCTGCAATCGGGGAAGACGATCTCTGCGATCGACATTCAGGAGGCGTTTCTCGCGGCGGCGCAAGCGCATTATCGGGGACAAGACGACGAAACCGATTGGGTCCTCGATCAATGGGAAGCGGTCTTGCAAGATCTCCGCGGGGACTACACGAGGTTGGTGGGCCGGGTCGATTGGGCCTCGAAGTTGTGGCTACTCGAAACCTTTCGCGAGGCGGAACAGATGACGTGGGCAGACCCGGCTCTGAAGAGCCTCGATCTGGAGTATCACAATCTCCATCAAGGCAAGGGGCTTTATTATGGTCTTATGGAAGAAGGGCGGGTTCCGCGACTCACCACCGACAAGGCGATTGCCTTAGCCATGGACCATCCACCCCGTAACACCAGGGCCTTTGGTCGTGGTGAACTCGTTCGACATTTGCTGGCCTGTGGATCTCCAGATGAACCAGCTGGCGCCAAGCCAGAGGAGCGGTTTTCTCCTTTGTATGTGATTAACTGGTCGATCTTCCAACTGCGTGGCCAGGCACCCTTTCCCATGCCAGATCCGTTCAAAACCTACGTGCAGGAAGTGCGTGCCCATCTTCAACCAACCTGATCGGGTTGACCAGCGCGCACCCTTTCAATTTTCCCATATAATCAATTGATTAAACAGGCAAGTTGAGGAGATGCTATGCTTCTCTATGGCTTTGCCGTCTCATGACAACATGTGATGCGAGAGACCGCGAGAGGAGGGTAGTATGAAAGCACGCAAGTGGATGATGGAATATGGGGTGGCGATGGTTTTGACGTCTTTATTCGCCGTGATCCTGGGACACATCCCGCTTTTCCATGACACGACAATAGGGAAACTTCATGCCTCCGACCTGGTGCAGTTTATCGGCTATGGGGGCGTGCTTGTGATTGCGTGGTTTGGGGCTCGACAATTGACGGCGGAACCGCCGGATGACTGGAAGTGGCTCATGCCCTACCGGGCATTGATTCTGCCTGTAACGACACTCGCGATCGTGGCGATTTCCTATGGCGTGTTGCTCTATGTCTGCGATCCGTTCCTGAGTAAGACAGGGAAAGGGATCTATAACTGGATCTTCATTGCAGCGATTGTTGCCAGTAGCGCCTGGCTCATTCTGAGTTGGGTGCAGAAGTGCGCGCCACTTGTGGCTGCCATGGACTCTCGCAAGCTGCGCAAAGCGGCCTAGTCTTCAAGTTCACCGGCTGTGTCGAGCCCGATGCAGCCGGTTCTCCTCACGTTCATTCTTGCAAGAAGTCCACAATCCGATTCTCTGCCCAGTATGGATCTTCTCCGTTGTGTGTCCAGTGAATGAATCCGCAATGTCCCCCGTGGCGAGGCGCGATCACTCGAATCTTCGGGTGGTGCTGAATCAGCGGTACCGTAAACATGGAGTAGGGAATAAAGGGATCATCTTGTGCCGTGATGATGAGGGTGGGGACGGCGATGGAATCGAGCACATGGCATGCGCCTGAGCGATTGTAGTAGTCGGTTCCACTGGCGTACCCTCCGTCAGGGGCTGTGTAGCGGTCGTCGAATTCGCTCATCCAGGCGATGCCATCGAGCTCCTTGAGATCCCACCTGCCGGGGAAGAGCTCGGCCTTTCGACGGAGTCGTGCCTTCAAGCTCACGAGAAAATGTCTGTGATAGATCCAGTTGCGCGGCTGCTCCAAGGCCTCGACGCATTGCGGGGGGTCGATATTGGGACAGACCGCGATCGCGCCGGCCATTGCTGTTTCTGACGAGCCGGTTTCTCCGGCTGCTTTCAGGACGAGATTCCCTCCCATTGAATAGCCGACAAGCCAGATGCGAGCTAATCCATCCACGCGCGCCAATTCATGGACGATGGCTCGGTAGTCCTGACTCAAGCCGCTGTTGTAGAGCGTCGGTGTCAGGTGCTCGGTTCCGCCACAGGTTCTCTGGTTCATCCGGATGACATTGCATCCCGCGCGATAGGCTTTCGCGGCGATGCCGCGCATATAGTGCGACTCGCTGCAGCCTTCAAGGCCGTGTACGAGGATCACGGTCTGGCATGCTGTGCGGTGTGGCTGCCAGTGGCAGAAGCCGAGTAACTGGGTGTGGGGCTCGGTGGTGAAGAGTCGCGACTCGGTCGGGACTACGGCAAGGAGCGCTGGGCGAGGCCAATAGCCTGGGAACACTGTCATGAAATGTGGGTTGCGAAGCCAGGTGGCCGGTGTGAAATCTCGCCAGTCGGGTGACATCGAGGTCATCATAAGGAAAAGGTTCCTGGCTTCGCAGTAAGAATTGCCAAGTTGCGATAATTTCGGATGGGAGTCTTCCCACTGAAGACATCAATGGCCTTCGAGAGATGGCTCGAAGGCCTTGCCCCCAACCTAACGGGCCTCACCAGGCGCCTCCAGTACCCAGGATTCCATGCGCGAGAAAGACTTGCTGATTACTGACAACTATTTCGATGGTTCTGCTTTTACTTCGGCTAACGCTTTGCGCTGAGGGGCGTGCATTTCTGGCGCGTCCACTCCAGCGCTTGGTTGGGCATCAATGCTTCATTCTTCGGAGTGCTGCAAGAGTCTCGGCCTTTTCAGACAATTCGCCGAAATTGCCGCAGTTGTCCACTTGAAGCCGACCCAACTCCTCGTATGCGAAGACAAGAATAGGTGGCCCCCACCCGCACGGGAAACCGCCCGCTAGAGTTTTCACTGAACAGCTTCACAGTTTTGGCATGGGAACCGTGGAGCACTTCTTCAACCTCTACCGGATATGTGGTGCCATCCAGATGGTTCTGTGACTCTGGCGTGAACTCCTCAGAGACAACACGGCCCACAAAGATGGTTGTACTGCTCTGATACTCCTGCTCTAGAGATGGATGCCCTTCTAGACAAACGGCAAATGCAGCGCTGGACCACGCTATCACTATGGCAGTAAGAACAAGTTGACATGATCTGGGGATCATTGCCCGTTCCGAACCTAAATATGGAGTATGCCGACCGGCATAGTATGCCGAAACAAATTGTAATTGGTGCGCGATTGTCCCGTGCCGTCTATCACTTGTCAACTTGGAGCAGCGCGCAGGCTCGCCAGCTATATGGACCAGCATAGCGCCATTCGGCCCGTGAGACGTAAATCGCTACATGTGAAATGTTTTGGAAGAAGAGCCGTCGGCAGTCTTCCGTTCAACGTTTCACCTTTCAAGTCTTACGCGTAGCGACTTTCGGTGGTGGGAGAAAGCAAAAGTGGCACTTCACTAGAGTGATGTGCCACTTTTGGTCTGGATTGGCTCCCCGGGCAGGACTCGAACCTGCGACCAGCCGGTTAACAGCCGGCTGCTCTACCAACTGAGCTACCGGGGAACGAGACAGTCCGTCGTCGAGCTGCGTATTCTAGCAAAAGATATCTGTTGGGGGGAGATTTTTTTCTATCAGGAGAATCGCTCGCCCTGCTGCCTATATTCCGTTATACGTCGAAGTCCTGAGTTTCGTCCTCATCCGAGGTTGCGTCAGTATTGCCTGCTGCGACGGAGGCGTAGTGCTTCGCCCATGTCAGATAGAGATTCCCGCTATCTCGCATGGTATCGGCCGCCTTGATGAGTGTCTGCGCCAATTCGGGGTCTTTCCCGCTGGCATGGATATCGGCTGCGCGCCGTTCGAGCACTTTCGGGTACTCGTGGATCAGCCCGGCAATCTCTCGAACAAGCTCATCAATGACATTGTCTTCGGTTTCCATCTGTTCCCTCCAGAGCGGCACCAACAAAAAACCCCATAGCGCAGGCGCCATGGGGTCTTGCGCGGGAGACCCGCTACACGAAACGGTTATCCTTGATAGGCTTGCCCAATGGCTGCGGACTCACCTTTTTTGGACATCAGCTGTCCTGTGGCGCTGACAGCCTGCATGGTGATGGCATGATGCTTGGCCGCGTCGCAGACGACCACGCAGAGTTCACAGCCTTTACAGCGGTCGATGATCACTTCGGCCACCATCTTGCTTGGATTGAGGTCGAGGCAGTTGGCCTCCGGACAATACATGATGCACAGTCGGCACCCCTTCTTGGCTACGCATTTCTCGTCGATGACTTGCGCTACGTTATACATGCGAGCTGGTTCCTTCTCTCTCGTTAAGCCGCAACGGCAGGATTGCCGACTCGCAGCTCATACTTATTCTTCTCGGCCCATTCACTGGCGATTTCATAGGCCGCCTGCATGGTTGCAAGGTTCTTGGCCAACAACATTTCTTTCTTGGCAAATTTCTTCTTGATCGCTTCATCTAAGGAGGCGGTTCCACCAGAGGCGACGAACTTCTTTCCGAACCGTTCCTGTAAGGCGCCGTCCAGGGATCCCATTGAGACGCATTTGGTGATGCCCGCCACAGATCCGATCATCGTCATATTTGTCGATAACTCGGTGCCGGCCACCTCGATCGCGAGCTCGGTTCCCGCAATATAAAATATCTTAACATTCAGATCCTTGAGACGTTCAATGTCGTCTGCTGACAGAAGCTCCTGGTCGGAGTTGATGATGACGAGGCCACCTTCCTTCACGCCGGAGTAGAAGGGCATGGTGTAGCTCTTCCCCATGGTGATGACCTGGGGATGAAAGACCTGGATGACGTCGGGAAATACCAACTCGCCACGGTCATAGATCCGCTCTATGCCGATCCGACAATAGCTCTCCGCCGGCGCCATGCGTTTCTCGGCGCCGAAGAAGGGATTGGAGATCGAAAACTTGCCGTCGCGGTTGGCAGCCATCGCCAGGACATGCGCGGCGGTGACGGCGCCCTGTCCGCCTAATCCCGACATCCGGATGTTCAGTCTTTTCTTGATCATGGTCGTCTCTCCTCCAGAATCGGATTAGGCTCCCTGAGAGGCGAGCTGTTTTGCAGCGGCCTTCTTTTCCTTGTCCTTGGCGGACACCTCTGCCAGGAGTTGCTTGGCTGGTTCGCTGATATACTCTTTGTAGGCGAACCGCTCAGTTGGTTTTTCCGAGTCCCGCATTTCCTGGAGCCCTTCCATGCTGTTCTTCCCGATCTCGAGAATGCAAGGCGTATAGAGCTGGAGGTAGGTCGGGCCGATTTCTCGCGCGATCATGACTGCGTTTCGGACCACCTTCTCAATGAGGGACGGTTTGCTGACGGTGCATTGAACCACGTAATGGCAGCCTGATTCGCGAGCGATTTCCGGCAGACGGACCTTGTCGAAGAGCTTCCCTACCGGCGCCATCTTGGCCACGAACCCCTTCTGCATCAGGCCGCTCTCCTGGCCACCGGTATTGGCGTACAGTTCGTTATCGAAACAAATCGTGGTGAATTTCTCCTGGCGGAACCAGGCTTGAAGTGTCATGTCGAGGCCGATATCGACGGTGGCACCGTCGCCGGCGAGTACGACCACGTCTTTCGTCCGGCCCGGGAAGCGGACGCTTAAGGCACGCTTCAGGCCTGAAGCGATGGCGTTTTGGTTACCGAAGAGGGAGTGAATGTTATGCACGGCTACCATGGGGAACACCAGGCTGGTGCAGCCGGTAGAGCCG
>JANYBU010000034.1 GCA_025360665.1 Nitrospira sp. | reverse complement strand
TCACTCGCTGCGGCCTTGCTGAACGGCCATTTTGAGCATCCTGCGGGAGTATTCTCCTATTGGCCCCACCTGCGAACCATTGAAGTTTTAGCGTTCAAAATATTAGTTTCTCGCTGCCTGCCATTCGAGCTTGAAGAATTTTGAAAAAGACCGAACTGTCCCTCTCCGATCGTATCCCATGCCAAAGCTTTCGGAGTCGTACTCAAGACATCAGCGGTGTCGGTGCAAGGTCAAGCAATGACCCCGCAATTCCGCTCGCGGCCCGACACGTCAAGCCACATGCCTGTCCGGTCTATTTGATCCCCCGTGAACCCTGCTGTTGGCGCTACCGGCGCGTTTGCCGCATCAACGGAGAAGAAAGAGGACGAACCTTTAGAAATGATGCCGGTTCTCCGATAAGACAATTGCAGGAGACAGCCTCCCTGCCCAGTTCATTGTTCAAGACAAATCGGCAACGAGTTGGCTCGCGCAGAGACAATCCAGGAACGCAGTTCGATGAAACGAGTGGTGATCGAGGAACTCTTGCCCGGCATGATCCTGGCGAAGCCCGTGACCAACGCCAACGGGCTTCCAATCGTGGCTGTAGGAGCCACACTCGACAGCTTCATGATCGATCGGCTCCAACGGCTGGGGCTGGCCTCGGTGTATGTGGACGGCGACCCGGGGGACGCTGGAGGAAAAACGCTGTCTGAACTGGAGGCCGAACTCGAGCATCGCTTTCGGCATGTCGCTCAGGATCCTGTTCAGCAAATGCTCCTCCGTACGCTCCGGACACACTTGCATGCCACCCATAGCACGGCGCCGGCGACAGAGGGGCCTGCGACAGCATGACCACATTTAATCCAACAGACCTGCGCAACAGGATCGAGAAACTCGGAGACCTTCCTACGCTCCCTCATGTCGTGCAGAGACTCGCCGCCATGATCGGCCGCCCAACCGTATCGACCGAGGAGATCGGCGCGATCATCGAAAAGGATCAGGTCCTCGCCGCCAAAGTCCTCCGGCTCGCCAATTCACCGTTTTACGGGTTCCCCTCCCGCATCGGGTCGGTGGCCCATGCGGTGATCGTACTGGGATTCAACGTCGTGAAGGGCCTCACCCTCTGCGCCTCGGCCCTCAGTATCATGAAAGACGCCGGTATGGATCAGTTGTGGCGCCACTCCTTGGGGGTCGCCATCACCGCCAACCTCCTGGCAGCCAGGCTGGAAATCAAGAATCCGGAAGAACTGTTCGTCGCAGGCCTGTTACACGATATTGGGAAAGTCGTCCTCTACGTCAAATGGCCCGAGGTGGGAAGCAGCATCAAAGATGTCGCCAAAGCAGAAGGCGACCGTTCACTCTTCGAGCTGGAGCAGGAACTCTTGGGCCTCTCGCACGCAGATATCGGCGGCTGCCTCGCCAATGCCTGGAATCTGCCGGTCACGCTCCGCGAGCCGATCCTCTACCATCATGCACCGACGCTCGCCAAAGAAGCCGCCCTTCAAACAGCCATCGTCCATGTGGCCGATATCCTGGTCAAGGGCCTGGCTTGTGGAAACCCGGGGGATGACCTTATTCCACCGCTTTCGAAACAAGCCTGGGACATGGTTGGCCTCGACGAACACACGTTGGCTAACTACATCGCCAAGGCATCGAGCGAGTTTGCCACCATCGACGATTATCTATGAACCCCTCCCTACCAGGACGGCGGATTCTCCTCCTGCACAATGAACTCGCCCCTATCGTGACCTTGACCGCGGCGCTGGAGAAAGCCGGCTTCCAAGTCGTGGAAGGCAACCTGCCGGATCTGGCACTCCACGAACTCGTCCACGATCCCCCCTGCCTCATCCTCGCCACCGAAGGTGCCGGGGGCCACTCGGTGGAGACACTCGCGCGGAACCTCAAGCACGATGCCTTCCTGGGACGACTGCCGTTAATCGTCTTCGTCCGAGACACACGACTCAACGATATCGACTGGGGAGAATTGGGAGTCGACGATTTCATCACGATCCCCTATCGCCCGGAAGACGTGGTACACCGCGTGCGTCTCTGCCTGAGCCGCCTGACCCGTTCGCTCGATGCCAACCCCCTCACCCGCCTCCCAGGCAACACCACCATCTTGTTCGAAACCACCGCCAGAATTCAAAGCGGACAGCCCTTTGCACTGGCCTATGTCGATATCGACAATTTCAAATCCTTCAACGATCGCTACGGCTATGGCCGTGGAGACGAAGTCCTCGTCGTAGCATGCCGCATCCTCACCACGGTGGTGGGAGAACTCGCCGGCGCAGAGGGGTTTGTCGGCCATGTCGGGGGAGATGACTTTGTCTTCATGAGCCGGCCGGACACGATCGACGCCATCTGCCAGACCGTCATCAAACGGTTCGATTTGGTGATTCCAGATTTCTACGACCGTGATGATCGCCTCAAGGGATACATCGATTCCGTCGATCGTCGAGGAAACAAGGAACAGTTTCCGATGATGAGCCTGTCAATTGCCGTCGTGAGCAACGAACGATGCCCCATCGCCCATCCCGGAGACGTGAGCAAGATCGCCTCAGAACTGAAGAAACGTGCGAAGGCCTTGAAGGGCAGCGTCTATGTCAAAGACGAGCGCGGCCAAGCCATCGATTCTTCTTGTGCGACTGCAGAGCAAACACAGGAAGACGACGCCCCTGCGCATAAGGAGCAGAAATTTTGACCAACAGCCATGAAACGACCGTTTAAGATCACAAATTGTGACCTCGAAAACTGGACCAAGGGGAGGTCGCTATCGCCCTTACGTCGTCACCGAACGAGGGGCTTGCTCCGCGACTCAATGAATTGGAAAAGAAGTACGACAGCCAGTTTCGAGTCGTCTTCGAAGCCATTCGTGAATTGATGGCGGAGCCAGAGCCCAAGGTCAAGCGAATCGGGTTCAAAGCTTAACGGTTAGACGCAGTCGATCCTTCCAGAACCGACCTCACCAGCTGGGCCGACCTCCATCAGACGCCCAACCAATTTCCCTTATTCGGGTTGACAACTCGTATACGCACTATGTAATTACACTCTACAGACACCATGAGAGCGAGCATAAAGAAATGAAAGCGCACGTCGTACGAATCGGAAATTCCAAGGGGATCAGGATTCCCAAATCCGTCATTGAGCAATGTCAGCTACACAGTGCGGTCGATCTCATTGTTCAACAGGGGCAATTGCTCGTCCGGTTGGCTACCAAAGCACGGGCCGGCTGGAACCAGGCCTTCAAGTAGATGCATCGCCACGGAGATGACCGGCTCATGGATCGTGATGCGCCATCGACGTCTCAGTGGGATCGGAAAGACTGGACGTGGTAGCCTCCCGGTTCGACGTCTTTCTCGTGCGTCTCGACCCCACCGAGGGTCGTGAAATGCGCAAGACCCGCCCCTGCCTTATCATTTCCCCGGACAAAATGAACCACCATATCGACACCGTCATCGTGGCCCCCATGACACCAAGGGCCGTTCCTACCCCACCCGCGTGCCGGTTCGATTCAAGGGGAAATCGGGTCAGATCGTGCTGGATCAGATCAGGACGGTGGAGAAAACCCGGTTGGTCAAACGCGTCGGCAAGATCGACGCAGCCACCAGGACGCATGTCCTCGCCCTCCTCGCGGAACTCTTCGCTCCATAAAAAGCATGTGGAAGGACACCCACATTGCTCCTGTGCTCCCGGAACAGAGGATGGGATGGGGCCTGATAATCTTCTGTGCTCGCGCAAAACGATCAGGACAAGTGTAGAGTAGAGCCGCTCGCTGAGTGGAAAGAAAGGAGGCTACATGAAGAAGGTTTGGATCGCCTTGACCGCAGTGCTCGTCACGTTCGTCACCGTCCAGTTCGTCCTGCCGCCATCGGGTTGGGCTGTTGAGCGTGCAGAGGCGGAAGAGACCGCTCGGTTATTGGCCAATTTGCTCAAGGCCGGGCGATCGGTCATTGAGCATAATCAACTGTTGATTGACGATCAACATAAGGGAGACAAGGGATTTACGCCCGAGGTGTTTGAACAGCAACTCGTTCAGGAATTTCGCAAACAGACCGGCCTTGATCTCTCCAAGCTCCAAAGCACGCCTGCGTCTATCACAGTGCCTCCCCTGGCCAAAGAATTGTTGCCGCCCTTCGTGCTCGCCAGTAAGGAAGTAATCCGTGATGCCCAGGCGGTGATCAATCAACTGGGGCTTGGGTACAAGAACTTTATCCCGGCCACCTATGGCAGCAAGGCTGCCGCACGTTTTTCCAAACAATCGCATGTCCGATTGAAGCAAACCACCTTGCAACCACGCAATCCCGAAAATGAGCCGGACGACTATGAAGCCTCAGTGCTGAAGTGGCTGTCAGAACGCCCGCGAGCCGATGCGTATGTCAGCGAACTCACCGATCACGGCAAAACACTGCGTGTCGTGATGCCACTCTATTACGTCACCGCCTGTTTGACCTGCCACGGTGAGCCCAAAGGCGACCTCGATATCTCCGGCTATCCCAAGGAAGGACATCGCGAAGGGGATCTCGCAGGGGCGATCACGGTAACC
>JANYBU010000179.1 GCA_025360665.1 Nitrospira sp. | reverse complement strand
CAGATCAGGCTCGGCAAGGGCCAGCGTCACTCGTTGGTCCGTCACGGCATCCGGCACCGTGTTCCAGACAGGGCCGGGATCGGGCTGTTGGTCTTCCAGCCCATCAAAACCTTCCGACACCTAGCGGTCATACCAGTGGTAACACGTCGATCTGGGAATGCCGATCTGCCCCAGTGTCCGTCGCAGGCCCAGCGAAGACTGTTCGACCGTGCGGATGATCTCCAGCGTTTCAGAGGCGGCGTATCTCATGTGCCGGCCTCCCCATCCGCGATCACGCTTTTTTTACGCACGCGGTTTTCCAACAGGGCTTCGGCAAGAGCCTCTTTCAGCTGCGTGGATTCAGCGCGCAGGGCCTTCACCTCGTCGCGGCCTGCTTCCCGGACGGTGTCTCCAGCCAGCCGTTTCTTCCCGGCCTCCAGAAACTCCTTGCTCCAGCGGTCATACAGGTTCTGGTGCAGGCCCTCCTTGCGGCAGATCTCCGCAAGGCTCTCCTCGCCCCGAAGCCCTTGCAAGACGATGCGGATCTTGTCTTCCGCACCAAAATGACGCCGTGCACGACGCGTGATGTCTCGGACGGTCTGCTCGACTGCTTCCCGGCTGTCCTGTTGTGGTCTCATCTTCGTTCCTTTCGGTCGCTACGATGAACCCAATACATCACCTTATCAAGATGCCTCTATCTGTCCAACTGGGCCTGACGGGGTACAAATATCGACCTGTTGCAGAAGAACCAGGCTGAAAAAGAATTAAGAACCGCAGAAGAAGTCTTACCGCGCGCGGCTCGCGAGTGCTACCGGTGGCTTCTCTGTGCAGTCCAGGAAACACCGACTGACCCGAAGCCAGTTGTTGAGGCCTTCACCCTCACAACGACTGGCGGCTCGGTTGGTAGTGAGATTGAGCGTGTGTGCGTCGAGAACGAGCTGGCAATTACTACCTGTACTACCTGGTCACCCATTCATTTGCGCACAAAGCTCAAAGACCTCTATTGGAAGCAAGGACAACCCGCCGCCAAAGTGATGGCCTTCTGGGAAGACACGATGCGCTACCTCTATCTGCCGCGCTTAAAGAACCGCGATGTTCTTGCCCATGCCATCCGTACCGGCGCAGCCAGCCGCGACTTCTTCGGCACGGCCTATGGCCAGACCGGTGAAACATTCGAAGGCTTCCAGCTTGGCAGCGCAAATATCCAATTAGACGATACCCTCCTTCTGATCGAGCCCGATGCTGCTCGTGCCTATGAAGAAGCGACTCGTCCAATCCCGGCAACGCCGCAACCTACTCCTGGGAAGACGGAGTCAGGAGTGGCTGGTTCAGTACCTCCACTTCCTGCTCCTGCCGGCATAACTCCCGGCCTTCCCAAACCAAGGCTCTTTCACGCCTCGCATGAGGTTCCAGCAGCAACAGCAAAGATGCACCTCGTGCAGCTTGCCGATGAAATTGTAAAAGTGCTCTGCTCTGATCCCAATGCTTCAGTAAAGGTTGTTTTGGAGATTTCTGCCGAATTTCCTGATGGGGCTTCAGACCAGGTAAAACGCGCGGTCTCCGAGAATGCTCGGAGTTTGGGAATGAACACGGCTGACTGGGAGTGATAAATAACTAAAGGCTTTTCAAGCAACCAATCCCATCTCTTTTAGGAATCGTGAGGTTCCCTTGGCCCACCCAAATACCTTTTTCGAGTATGTCATAGAGAGCGTCTCTTGCGTTCGCGTGATTGCGACAAAACAATTCCTCCGTTCTTCCTGCATCTCGCGGCTTTTATCACCTTTCTTAATAGCTGCCCAACTAGGCAACTGATCTTCAACTAAACCAATCAAGTACACATGGTCGAACTCCATCCCCTTTGCGCCATGAATTGTGAAACACCGGACGGCATTCTTTGGAGGACTCTGCGTTTTCGAGCGTAAATCTAACTCCTGAAGCAACACATGCAACGTCACCTGATCACGGCCGTATTGTCCAACGATCTCTTTGACAAGCTCTTCCCAAGCCGCCTTCTCATCCTTGTATTCGAGGAAAGATTCCTCAGCCTCGGGACTCGTTTCAGATAAACCATCGAACCACTTAAAACTATCTTCAATAAAAGTCCAGAAATCGAGTTGATCAGCAAGTTTTTGAACAGAGCGGGAAAGAAGAGTTTTTGTTTTTGGTGCAATGTCTCCGGACTCAAGCGCTGCCTTCCGCCAGGCGCGGAGGTAGTCTCCCTCCTCAGCCGCTGCAGCAGCGATTATATCCCGTACATTAAGCTCTACTCCTTCTAGCGTGTAAAAAGCTTTGCATACCCGACGGAGCTGTTCCCGGTCTTGCCGGGCGTTTGCCAGTCTAAGAGTGGCATGGAGCCACTGCAGAGCAGGACACACAAACTCGTCCTTGCGCATAGCCAGATAGCCAGGAACCTCACGATTTGCAAGAGCTACGACCATCTGCTCCAGAAGGCGTCGTGTCCGCGCCAGAACAGCACACTTTCCCCATGTGCTTTTCTCACGCTCCTTGATATCGGAGGCCACCCAGTCAGCTTCCTCTTCGAGGTCGTCGAATTCGTATAACTGGACGGGGCTTTTCTTCCCTACCGGCTTATGGGCCAACAAACGCTCTTTGTCGGGAGACCTATCAAGATTGTATTCAACTTGTGATTCCCCGTAGCTTACTACGGGGACAATCCTTTCTGGTACCCTCTGAAGTATGGCGGACCAGAGGGATGATGCAGTCAGAAAGGGCGCGCACTGTGCGTGGCAAATCCACTACCATATTGTCTTTCCAGTGAAATACCGGAAATCGCTGTTGGATGAGGTGGTGACGACGATTATCCAGGAGACGGCTGCGGAGATCGCGGAACGGTTTCCGATCGAGATGGAAGCGATTGGGACGGACAAGAATCACCTCCATCTGCTCTGCAGTGCGCAACCGAAAATGGCTCCCGGCCGGATTGTGCAGATCTTCAAGAGCATCACGGCGCGGGAGATCGTTCGCCGAAAGCCTGCGGTGAAGCGGGTACTGTGGGGTGGGGAGTTTTGGACCGATGGGTACTATGTGGCCACAGTAGGGGAACGGGCAAACTGGCAGACGGTTGAACGGTATGTGCAGCGGCAAGGGCAGCCTCAAGAAGATCTCCGGCAGCTCCGAATGTTTTAGTTCTGTGATACCCCGCAGCTTGCTGCGGGGAGCTTCATTGGCTGCTTGGATCACATCTCGATCTTGAAATTTATTGGGCAAAGATTTGGTCAAGCGGGAGGCTATTCAGATCTGGTTGATCAAAGACCTGTCGGAAGTGTTTTGGATGTGTTGAATGAACCAACCCCACGACCAGCGGT
>JANYBU010000023.1 GCA_025360665.1 Nitrospira sp. | reverse complement strand
GGGACAAACCACAAGAGGTTCTTCGCGTATCCCACCAAGGACTCGCTGCCACCGTTCAGATAAATCAGAATGAACGTTGCCCCTGTAATGGCGGGAAAGGTGCTGGCAAAGGCGGCAAGAAACGATTTGCCTTGAGACCCGTAGTAGGTGGAGACGCTTACGATGGTGCCGCCCAACAGAAAATACACTGCATACTTCACGAAATCATTCATGTTGTATTCCCTCAGGTTCCTTGAAAAGCTTCCATCGCCTCGCGCTCCAAGGCCTCACCCTGTTCGGTATACCGGGGTGAGAAGTGAAAGACAACCAAGTCTCGCACCTGGGCCTTGCGTGCCATGAGGCCTGCCTGTCTGGCAGTCAGATGATACCGGCTGCGAGCTTTCTCGGCATCAACGTCCAGGTAGGGCGATTCGCAGTAGAGCACGTCTGCGCCGCGAGCGAGGGAAATGATTTTCGCTTCATTTTCTTCATCAAACCGAGCATCGACGACGTAGGCGATCTTTTGTCCGCGTGAGATGGTGCAGAATCGTTCTTTGATCTCACCCAAGATAAGTTCCCGCTCCTCGCGGTGGTGCTCGTCATAGATTGTGGCCGTGAAGCGAAACTCGTCCGGTTGACCCTGCCAGATGTACTGTTTCACGTCCTTGAGCCAAGAGCCGACCGGCAGATCCGCCTCGTGGAGCTTCTGCTTGTTCACATTGATGTGGAACTGTTCCTCCAGGGAATAGGCAAACGAGGGAATGCGATGGTTCAAGGAGACCGCGCTCACGGTGAACATGGGATCGTTGAGGACCGTGAATTGGCCGATGGCTGGTTCTGGCACGAGAGGGCGAGATGGTTGTTCAACCTGGCGGAATCCGTCGGTTGCGCGAAAAAGTGCCCGCCGGATTTCCTGAGGGTGAAACTCCTGGACATCGAGGGTCAGTGGATAGCCATCAACCAGATTCCATGTGTAGCCCTGCAATTTGCCCTGCACATTGTTGATGAGTCCGGGAGGGCCGAATAGTCGGACTGTCTTGCCTCGGCCTAAGGCCACTCGCAGGACCGCATCGAAGCCGATGAAGTGGTCCAAATGTGTGTGGGAAATGAATATGTCGTTGGCACGCAGGAGCCTCTTCGCTCCCAGCCCGTCGTTGTGACCCAGGTCGAACAGCATCGCCCGTTTCGACCAACGGACCTCCACATAGACCCCGGGGTCCCCGAAGACGTCATTGACGAGGTAACTGGAGAAGGAGGGATTCATTGAAATTGAACCATTGGGTCATTGAGTCATTTCAATAAATCAATCGTCAATGGAAAAAAGAAACAATTGTTATCCAATCGCCGTTCTCACCGCGAGGTACATCACGATGACTTCGACCGCATGCGCGACGATCGTGATGTAGAGATTGCGTGTGCGCAGGTAGATGATTCCCCAGATCAGCCCGTCCCACAGGGCGATCCAATGAAGGTATTGGAAAGTATTCACCATGAAGGGGTCGAAAGCAAATATCAGTGCGCAGGTGATGAGGGCGAGAGGCGAGAGGCGTTGGGCCAAGCCGGATCTCCATAGCCTCGATTCAAGTGCAGCCAGCCGTCCGAGGAGAAATCCACGAAAGTTCAGTTCCACAAGGAGGGCGATGCCACAAATGAACCAGGGGACCATGACCAAGAGGGGGAGTCGGCCATGCGGCGTGGTCTTGAGGAAACTGATGTCATAGCCCAGATGCGGATAGGCCGAGAGAATCACGAACGTATTTAGGCAGCCGAGCAGCAGGCCTGTCAGGAGTCCCCAGCGTAAGCCATCCCGTATTTTTCTTTTCTCCAGCCCAAACCGAGATACGATGTCGCGGTTGTGCGCGGCCCAAAAGCCTAAGGCGAGGTAAGCGATGATCTGTGGCGCGAACAGAACCAGCGTCTGTTCTTGGAGCGAGGCGGGAAGGGCATAAAAGGCGAGTGTCGCGGCGATGGGGAGCAGCGCGAGGGCTGCTCTCCGTTCTTTGGCCTGAGTCGGTGCCGCGTGCGGACCAGGCTCAGGCGCCATCATGGAGGTTGTTAGCCCGCATCATTCATGAAGGTTCGTCGCGAAAGCGTGCAGCCGCGAAGCGAGACGGGCACTCGGAGGCGTAAAGCCCTGAGGCATACTCGTGCAGTATGTCGAAGGGCTGAACGGCGAGACTGTCCGTCACAGCCGCGTATCCTCGCTTGTAGCAGAAGCTTCATGAATAATGCGGGTTAGTTCAGTTGGAGATTATAGCGGTCGAGCGTGGTGGCTTTGTGCCGCGCGAGGTTGGAGAGCGATTTGTTGTAGTCGATCGTGGCGCGTAACTCGTTCCCTTGGGCCGTCGCGAGATCGCGTTGGAATTCGAGGACAAAGCGAGTTATGCTCAGTCCAACCTTCAGGCGCTCTTGTTCCGCCTGCAACTGCTTCTCGGCCATGATTCTGGCCGATCGAGTCGTTTCGATTCGCTTGAAATCCGTCTGGACTCGTCGGACCGCTTCGCGGACTCCCACGATGATCTGCTGCCGTACGCTTACGAGCGACGCTTCCGCGTTCTTCGCCTCCAGCTGCCGCTTGTTGTAGGTGCTCCAGGCTGAGCGGTTGCCGAGCGGGTAACT
>JANYBU010000018.1 GCA_025360665.1 Nitrospira sp. | reverse complement strand
AATATCCCGGCACCGGCATCGGCCTGGCGCTGTGCAAGAAGATTGTTGAACGCCATGGCGGACGAATCTGGGTGGCATCACAGACAGGTCAGGGGGCAACCTTTCATTTCACACTGCCGATAGTCGGCCAGAGCCGACATGGCTCGTGATGCGTGACACGATCCGCAGGGCTCATGTGTCACGTATGACTTTCACACAAGGAGACATGACCGCATGCAGACGTCCAAGAATGTCAGGCCAGTGCAGATTCTTTTAGTGGAAGACAATCCCGGTGATGTCGGTCTGACGATTGAGGCCCTCAAAGAGGCCAAGGTGCTCAACAAGCTCACGGTCGTCAAAGACGGCATAGAAGCCTTGTCGTTGCTGCGTCGGCAAGGGCAGCACGCACACGCTGCGCGCCCGGATCTCATCCTGCTCGACCTCAACCTTCCCAAGAAAGATGGTCGAGAGGTATTGGCTGAGATCAAGGCCGACGACAATCTGAAACGCATCCCCGTGATCATTCTCACGACCTCTCAGAACGAACAAGACGTGGTGAAGAGCTACAACCTCCACGCTAATTGCTACATTACGAAGCCTTTGGATTTGGACCAGTTCATTAAGGTGGTGAAATCGATCGAGGACTTCTGGCTCAGGATCGTGGTGCTACCGAAGAATGGGAAGGGCCATGCCGTGTGAGTCAGACGTATGCGAATCCTACTTGTTGAAGACAATCCCGGCGATATCCGGCGGCTGCAGGAATATCTGAAAGAAGGCAGCGCCTGCCGGTTTCAGATCACCCAGGCGGGCCGGCTTTCGATGGGGCTTGAGCGCCTGGCTGAAGCACGGTTTGATGCGGTGCTGCTGGATCTGTCGCTCCCCGATAGCCAAGGGCTGGACACGTTGGTTCGATTGCATGGGCATCGGGGTGATCCCCGGACGTCCAAATGGCGCATTGAGCCAGGCCCACAGGTCCCGATAGGTCAACAGATTGAAGCGGAGCAAGGCCGCGAGGTTGGAGAGACTCCACGGCCAGGTGAACTTTAACTGCAGGAACTGCAAAAACTTCAGCAGCAACATCGCGATCCGGGCGATCCAGATTTGGACCTGCACCGCGTTCTCACTCGTGCCGACGAATGTTTTGATCCTGAGGTGTTGCTTCAAGGCCTTAAAGAGCAGTTCGATCTGCCACCGCTCCTTATAGATGGCGGCGATCGTACTGGCGGCCAGATGCCTGAGATTGGTCAGGAAGGTGAGGGCTCGTTGCTGCGTCTCGTCCCAGATCGTCACCTGCCGTAGCGGGACGGTACACCGATCCGCGGCATGCGGGCCGGTCAGGCGAATCACCTCATCGGCGAGCACGGAGCTCCGGGTGGGTACGGGCGCCGATCCAGGACGTCATATAGCATATTGGTACGCGGGCGCGTGACAAACCACACTCCGGCTGTGGTCCAGCGATGATACAGAGCATCGTCCAGATAGCCGCGATCCATCGCGACGATGGTGCCTGGCGCAAACGTCAGCCGCTGCGCCACGCGGACATCGTTGACGTCGCCTTCGGTGACGAGCGCCCAACAGGGCAAACAGCCTTGGTGATCCAGTTGGAGATGGAGCGTGATGGCTCCCTTGGTCCGTACGAACCGAGCCCCATCGAACACCGTGGCACACCACTCGATGATCGTCGAATCCAGGGTCCGCAGCGGATGTTTGAACCGGAACCGCCGTCGCTTCAAGGCCGCCACCGCCTGACACCGAGTGAGCACCTGGTAGAAGAGGGTCTCGTACAATTGCCACGGCCAGTGGGCATTGGCGTATGCCAGCATGGAGCGGGTGGGTGTTCGTCGAACGCCTAAGTGCACCAGTTTGCCGAGGGCCGTGGCCAGCCCACCACAAATCTCGCGGAAGGAGTGTGCGCTCCCCACCTGACAGAACAGCATGCTCACGAACTGCTCCCAACACGAGAACCCTTTGGCCCCACGTTCGGCCTGGTGGTGCCGCACGGCGCGAGCAAAGTCGGTGCGATCAATCAGGGTAAGCATTTGTGCGAAGCAACTGGCAACGGCGACCATGGCAGCACCTCCAGTTAGTGGGTGACACGGCGCGATAACGCTTTAGACGGGTAGTGGTGGACAGCCCATCCTACTCACAAGCCTGCGGTATTTTAAGAACTTATTTCGGACAAGAGTGACTTACTGATGAGACCGTCAAAGTGTGCGCGTATAACTTCCCTCACAAGTGACATTTCTAGCGGGAAAGCAGGTGATTATTGAGAACACGCTACGCACTATTTGGTGGTCGGCTCAGTAACATTGCACATTTAACATCGTTTTTTTGGCCCCTCACTGTCAACGGAAAAACGGCCTGGTGCATCCATGGGATTATTGATGACTCGACGTGCGCGTCGTTCCGCCAGCAGTACCGTACTCCAGGCAATGCCCGTAGCCACAGCAAACATCCACAACCCGGTTCGATAGGAACAGGTCACCTCTTTGAGCGTTCCCAACCAAAGGGGCAAGAGAAAACCTCCGATCCCGCCGGCCGCCCCCACAACACCCGAAGCGAGACCAATCTGTTTGGGAAACCACTCTGAAGCCAGTTGCAGAATCACCCCATTGCCGACCCCCATGGCTCCCACGGCCACCACCATCATCACGACGGCAACGCTGATATTGGTGACTTCGCCAAGCACCGCGACGACCCCCACGACAAGGGGCAATGCCAGTATGAGCGTTCGCAAACCGCCGATCCGGTCGGCCGCGTGGCCTCCAAACGGACGGATGAGGCTGCCCACCAATCCACACAAGGCGGCAATCGATCCGGCGGCAATCCCGTCCACGTGATACTGCTCGTGAAAGAAGAGCGGAAGAATGCTGCAGAATCCGACGAACCCACCGAACGTCACGGCATAGAGCCCACAGAGCCAATAGGCTTTCGGATGCCGGATCATCACCGCCACGTTGTGCCACCAATGCGCATCGCGCTCGGCACGCCGGCGCTGTCGATCGTCACGCACGAGGAGCACAAAGAACGCCAAGGTGAGGGCAATCGGTAACACCATCCACCCGAACACGGCGTGCCATCCGCCCGATGCCGCAATGCGTGGTGCACAAAAAAGAATCAGCACGGTGCCGACATTACCCGACGCGACGATTCCCAGCACCAATCCTTGATGGACGGCTGGATATGTCCGGCCCGCCAGCGGCAAGGTCACCGCGAAGCTCGCCCCCCCGATACCGAGCAAGACCGCGACCAGCAACAACTCGGCATAACTATGGACGCCCAGCCACCCCCATAAGACAACCGCCAACTCGCCCACCAGAATGAGTATCCCCGTTGGTTTCGCCCCATACCAATCGCTGCTCCATCCCGCGACAACCCGAAGCAACGCGCCGCTCAGCAGCGGGAGCGACACCATGAGAGCCGTGTCGGTCTGGCTGAGATGGAGGTCCTGCGCGAGGGTCAGACTCAGCGCACCCATCAGCAGCCACACCATAAAACTGACGGTGAGATGGAGCCAGGCGCCGATCACGCTC
>JANYBU010000017.1 GCA_025360665.1 Nitrospira sp. | reverse complement strand
CATTGAGGCCTTTCGCAAGTCTGGAAACATGCCTGAGTGGATGATCATGGATGTGATCCCGGTGCTCCCGCCGGAGTTGCGCCCGCTCGTGCCGCTGGATGGCGGACGTTTTGCGACATCGGATCTGAACGATCTGTACCGGCGCGTCATCAATCGGAACAATCGCCTGAAGCGGCTGATCGAGCTAAAGGCGCCAGGTGTGATTATCCGAAACGAAATGCGGATGTTGCAGGAAGCCGTTGATGCGCTCTTCGATAACGGTCGTCGCGGTCGCGCGATTCGTGGACCCAACAAGCGGCCGCTCAAATCGTTGAGCGATATGCTGAAGGGAAAGCAGGGACGCTTTCGCCAAAATTTACTCGGTAAACGGGTCGATTATTCAGGGCGAACCGTCATCGTCGTGGGACCAGAGCTTCGGCTGCATCAATGCGGGTTGCCCAAGAAGATGGCGCTCGAACTCTTCAAGCCTTTTATCTTCCACAAGCTGGAGGAACGAGGCGCGGCGACTACGATCAAGAGTGCCAAACGCTTGGTTGAAAAAGAACGGCCGGAAGTGTGGGACGTGCTTGACGAGGTGATTCGCGATCATCCTGTACTGCTGAACCGTGCACCGACGTTGCACCGTCTCGGTATCCAGGCGTTTGATCCCGTGTTGGTTGAAGGCAAGGCCATCCGGCTGCATCCGCTGGTCTGTGCCGCATTCAATGCTGACTTTGACGGTGACCAGATGGCGGTCCACGTTCCGCTGTCGGTCGAAGCGCAGGTCGAGGCACGCGTGCTGCTGATGTCGATCAATAACATTCTCTCGCCCGCCAACGGCAAGCCGATTGCAGTGCCGTCGCAGGACATGGTGCTCGGCTGTTATTGGCTGACCAAAGAGCGCGCGGGATGCAAGGGAGAGGGAAAAGTGTTCGGTTCGCCGGAGGAAGTGCGCATTGCGTTTGACTCGCGAGAATTGGAAGAGCATGCGCGGATTAAGGTGCGGATCGAGGGGAGCCTCGTTCAGACCACTGTCGGGCGAGTCATCCTGTCGGACGTCCTCCCTCCGGGATTGCCTTTCGCCAACGCGAATAAGCTCATGACCAAGAAGGAAATGACGAAGCTCATCGACACCGTCTATCGTCAGTGCGGTCACCGTGAGACCGTCACGTTTCTCGATAAGGTCAAGGACACGGGGTTCGAGTATGCCACGCGTGCCGGCATATCGATCTGCATCGACAACATGCATATTCCTACAAAAAAACAAGAATTGCTGGGGAAGGCTCAGCATGAGGTCGCGGAGATCGAACGGCAGTATGCCGAGGGGTTGATCACCAACGGCGAACGCTATAACAAGGTGATCGACATCTGGGCTCACGTGACTGAACAGATTGCCAATGAAATGATGAAGGAATTGGGCGCGGGTGGCGATCCGAGCAAGGCCGAGTCCTTCAATCCAATTTTCATGATGGCGGACTCCGGTGCTCGGGGAAGCTCGCAGCAGATCCGCCAGTTGGGTGGTATGCGCGGATTGATGGCGAAGCCGTCCGGTGAAATTATCGAGACTCCGATTACCGCCAACTTCCGTGAAGGATTAACGGTGTTGCAGTACTTTATTTCGACGCACGGTGCCCGTAAGGGGTTGGCCGATACGGCGTTGAAGACCGCAAACTCCGGTTATCTCACGCGTCGTTTGGTGGATATCGCACAGGATGTGATTATCAACGAAATCGATTGCGGCACTACCGATGGCATCACTGTGAGCGCATTGGTCGAGGGGGGCGAAATCATTCAGCCGATCGAAGAGCGTGTGTTGGGACGGTTGGCAGCCGAAGATATTCGTGATCCGGTGACAGGTGAGATCATTGTGTCGTTCAATGAGGAGATTGACGAGGACCGGACAAAGGCGATCGTGGAAGCCGCGGTAGACCACGTTAAGATTCGTTCGGTGCTGACCTGTCAGTCACGCCGTGGAGTTTGTCGCTCCTGTTATGGGCGCGATTTAGCCCGCGGACGGTTGGTCGAAAAAGGCGAGCCCGTTGGTGTCATTGCCGCACAGTCAATCGGTGAACCTGGAACGCAGCTGACCATGCGGACGTTCCACATCGGTGGAACGGCGAGTAAAGTGGTTGAGCAGACGGTGACCGAATCAAAGCATGCCGGCACCATCAAGTTTATGAGCTTCGATGCCAAGAAGAATGCCGACTTCAATAACGCTGGGATTGCGGTTCAGAATAAGGATGGCGAATGGGTCGTCATGAATCGGAACGCCAAGATTGCCATTGTTGATGAGACGGGGCGTGAGCGCGAGAAGTACGGCGTCGTCTACGGTGCCAAGATCAAGATTAAAAATGGT
>JANYBU010000402.1 GCA_025360665.1 Nitrospira sp. | reverse complement strand
TTCTTCTCTTCACATTCGGGATCGGGCTCGCCGCCATTAACACCGGCAACAATCTGTTTTACTTACTCCTCGCGATGATGCTCAGCCTCATCGTGATCTCCGGATTGCTCTCGGAGCACTGTCTCCGGCGATTGGAATTTCGTCGGCATGTGCCAGATCTCATCATGGCCAACGAACCGACCACCCTCACACTCTCGGTCGCCAACCGGAACCGGCACCTGCCCAGTTTTTCCCTGCGTCTATTCGATGTCGTCGAAGGCCAAGATGTCGACCGAGGCCTCTCTATTCACCTTCTGCCCCCGCAGAGTTCCGTGCTCTTGTCCTATCCACTGCTTGCCACAAAACGAGGCTGTATCAGGTTCGAAGGCATCCGGGTGCAGACGCTGTTTCCCTTTGGATTGTTTCTCAAGAAAGGGCTCTACGCCACGGAAGCGCATCTGCTCGTCAGTCCTCCCATCAAGCCGCTCACTTTGCGATTCGTGGATGAATTGATCAGCGAAGGGCAAGGAGAGTCCCTCCCACGACGAGGACAGGGGACCCAATTGTACAACCTCCGCCTGTATCAACCAGGCGATGACTCGCGAGCCATCCATTGGATGACAACTGCCCGCACGTCCCAGCTGATCGTGAGGGAATCCGAAGCGGAGGATCAACGACGCATCACAGTCGTCCTCTCAATCGTGGCCCCCGAAGAACGCGAGCCCCTGTTCGAACGAAGCGTGACATTCGTGGCATCACTCCTCTGGCAACTGACAGAGCGGGCCTACCCTGTGCGGCTCATCGTTGGGACAGAAGACTCAGGACTCGGGTCGGGATCCGCTCATCTCTTGGCGATGCTGCGCCTGTTGGCGTTATGCAAACGGCAGCCACCTGAAACCAGTGGAGTCGGCCAGCACCCCCCGCTCACCCATGAAGGCGAGCGGGGCTACACGGTGGCAGTCGTCCCCTGGTCGGACCAGGCGGCACCCACAAACATGGTACAAGCCGATCGGGTGCTTCATGCCGCGCAACTCGAAGAATTGACGCATGCCTTTTGATCAGGCTTTTGCCATCAGTTCCGTACTCCTGGCCACCACAGCCTTCAGCGGACTCGTGCTTGCGCAGAGCGTCCCGCTCTGGCTCGCCCTCCCCACAGCGATCATCCTCATCATCTCGTTGCTTCATGCAGGAGGGTTCCTTTTCATTCGACGGGCAACGGCAAAGGTCAATGTCTCGCCAACCCTCTGGAATGTCCTGTTGATCGGCGCCTTTGTCATATTGCTGATTGATCTCACCGTGGTATCACGATACCTCCTCCCAGCTGGTATCCACTTTTTAGTCGTGCTGCTCGGTATCAAGTTGCTCACTCTTCAACAGCGGCGTGATTATCGGCACCTCTACGCGATTAGTCTCATGGCAATCCTGGCTTCCGCGGCACTCACGACCGATGCGTGGTATGTCCCAGTTTTTCTGCTGTATCTGCTCGCGGCTGTCTGGACACTCTTGCTGTATCACTTGACCCAAGAGACGACCGAAACCCCTGCCGTCGTCACACCCACGAGCACGTCGGCCTGTCAAACAACATTCCCGATCGGCATCACTCGCCGTTTCTTTTGGTTGACGAACGGGACCGCAGTCCTGACGGTTGCCCTGACGCTCGCCATTTTCTTTCTCATCCCTCGCATCGGGGCGGGCGTACTGCAGAAGACGAGCGGGGAGGCACTGCGGACGACGGGGTTTTCAGATCGGGTCGACCTGGGGACGATCGGGTCAGTCAAACAAGATCCTCAAATCGTCATGCGGGTTGAATTACCGAACCAACCCGCTGTTGGAAAAGATCGCCTCTACCTGCGAGGCCTCGCCTACGATCAATACAATGGACGATCATGGAGCCACAGCGGAACCCGCCAGCGCTCATTGAGTCTCGTGGCTGATGGAATATTCCTCGCTCGCCCACCAGGCAGCCGTCCTTCAGACAGCCAGTCGGGAACAATCCGCCAAGACATCCTGCTGGAAACGCTCGATACCGCAGTCCTGTTTGCCGCCCCATTCGCGGAACTCGTGAGCGGAGAGTTTCTCACCGTGCAAGCCGATGCCATGGGTGGGCTCCACTTGCCATTTCCTCCTTCTTCTCGCATCCGATACTCCGTCACCTCTCAGATTCCGCAGCTCGTCGCAGACGAACGGACCGCGTCGGTCCTGGCCTACCCCGACTCAATCCGCTCCCACTACCTTCAGGTTCCCGTGGGGTTACAGCAGGTCGCGGACTTGGCGCATCGCGTCATCCAGCAGGCCACGACCCCATTCGGGCAGACGCTGGCGATCCAGCTACATCTCTTGGAAAATTATCGCTACAGCCTTGATGCCGACACGGCCACGCTCAGTCATCCGCTCGAGGAATTTCTTTTTACACGCAAAACTGGTTACTGCGAGCATTATGCAACCGCCATGGTCCTGATGCTGCGTACCATAGGGATTCCCGCTCGACTGGTGACAGGATTCCTGGCGACGGAATGGAACGAATACGGGGGCTATTTCACCGTGCGCCAGCGGGATGCCCATGCCTGGGTCGAGGTCTATTTTCCTCACTCAGGCTGGATCACCATGGATCCCACCCCCAGCATCAGCGCAGCAGTAGCCACCTCTCGATGGGAAACCATTCGCAGATTCGGGGAGTCCGTTCAGTTACAGTGGGATCGCCTGTTCGTCCGTTATAGCGCGAAGGATCAACTGGCAGTCGTTCATGGGGTACAAGAAGGCAGTGATGCGTTGCGTGAAAGAGTGAGCCGCTGGGTTGCGTCGCTGAGTGCCCCTATAAGCCAGGACCTCAAACGGCTGGAGCGCATGGCCCGAATGTTCCAGCCTGGCATGCTGGGACTCGTCATGGGAGTGATCGTGGTAGGCCTGTCCTTGCTCCTCCTCCTGCTTCGGGACAGGATAGGACTTTGGGCCACCACACATCTCCCCACTGCGCACCCGCAGCTTGCGATCGTGCACCTCTATACCCGCATGCTTCGCACAGTAGAGAGACACGGCATGAGCAAACCGCCAGCCGCCACAGCCAGTGAATTCGCCAGAATGGTTGAACAGGAATGGGCAGCAGCCGCTCCCATGGTGGCTGACGTGACCGCCCTCTACCATCAGGGTCGATTTAGCCAAGCCCCGCTCACCACGGACGAACTCTCTCGTGCAGCTGAACAGGTAGGGCGGCTGCAATCCCTCACGCACAGAGCCCGCTAACCAACCTATCGCTGCATAGACTTGGCCCCGTCCAAAGGTGGCCAGGGCTGCGCCCACTCTACATTACCTCCAGTAACCACCACGCCCACCCGCTTGCCGAAAAGTTGAGGTTCTTACCTGAAGAGCGGAACCAACGTCACGCACTCGAGGGCTCGATCACAAGCTTGAGTCGTTCATAAGCGAATTGCATTGCTTGTACAATTTCCTATTCTTCATCTACCACAAAGAACCCCGTCACGTGCCGACGGACAATCGGGAGGACCAGCTCCCCAGGACTTGTTCGAAAGCTATCGGCAAGCGTGTTCGGGTTGGGCATGGGAACGATACTGTTCTGCTAGACCGAATCCATCGCATCCAAGGCGCCGGACGGCTCACAGGCAAAGATGGCGATGAGCGATCGGAGGGCTTCAGCCGCGAGACAGAGGCCGGAGAGCGCGCCTCCACGCGACTGGCGCTAGTGTAGTGATTCATGCTGTTCGTGTCTTATCCAGGGCGATCCTGGCCCGGTTCACTTTCACCAAGATCTCCTGTGCCGTTTTGGTCCACACAAAGGGTGTGGGATGCGCATTACGCTGGGCGATGTATGCATCAATT
>JANYBU010000394.1 GCA_025360665.1 Nitrospira sp. | reverse complement strand
ATGCCGCACTCGGATGGGATAAAGCGGTACGGGAGATTTGCCGGGACCACGCCATCATCTATCAAGGGTTTTCGTTGTTGACCGCGAATCAAGGCATCTTTGCCGAACCAGCCATTCGGGCTATCGCCCAACGGCTAGGAGCTGGGCTGGCCCAGGTTGTCTTTCGGTTTGCGATGCAGGTCGGGATGCTCCCGTTGACCGGCACCACGAATCCGCAACATATGAAAGAAGATCTCCAGGCTGAGCAGTTCACCCTGACAGATGAAGACATGCAGATGATTGAAACGATCGGGCTGTAATCCGCGTTCCTGAAGAGCTGCGGAACATCGAAGAGAGTCTGTGAGGCCTATGCCGGGAGTTGTTCGGTCAGGCGAAGGGTGTAGAGGTACTGGTAAAGGCCTTTATGGTCGATGAGTTCGGCATGGGTACCGGTTTCAACGAGGTGGCCCTTATTGAGCACGAGGATGCGGTCGGCCCGTTGGATGGTCGTCAAGCGGTGGGCGATCACAAAGGTCGTTCGGCCTTTCATGAGTTGTTCCAATGCTTCCTGGACGAGCCGCTCCGACTCACTGTCGAGGGCGGAGGTCGCCTCATCTAACAATAAGATCCGTGGATTTTTCACAATGGCCCTGGCGATGGCGATGCGTTGCCGCTGTCCGCCTGAGACATTGATCCCTTTTTCCCCCACGACGGTCTGATACTGATCCGGGAAACTCATGATGAAGTCGTGGGCATGGGCCGCACGACTCGCCGCGATGACTTCCTCTTCAGTCGCCTCCCTGTTCCCATAGCGAATATTATCGAGAATCGTCCCGCCGAACAGGATCGTTTCTTGCGGAACCAGCGCGATCTGCCGATACCAGCTATCCATAGTGACTTGGCGAAGATCCTGTCCGTCGATCGTGATGCGTCCTTCCGTGGGATCGTAGAAGCGGTGGAGCAAGTTCATCACGGTTGTTTTTCCGGCGCCGGTGGGACCGACGATGGCCACGAGCTCGCCCGGCTTGGCTTCGAATGAGATGTCCGTTAAGACCGGTTGCCGTGGGTCGTAGGCAAAGCCGATGTGCTCTGCCCGGATATGTCCCGAGACGGTGGACAGCGACGTGGCCGTAGGGGAGTCGCTCACTTCGGAATGGGTGTCCAGAATTTCGAATACCCGTTGTGTGGCGCCCTGTGCTTCCCGGATCTGTGCGAACACGCGGGCAGCGGAACTGAACGGACCGATCAGGATGCCGGCAAAGAGGACGAAGGCGAAGAGATCGCCTGGCGACACGATTCCGTCGATGACTTGGAGCCCCCCGTACCACAAGACCGCGGCGGCGGCGGAGAAGGTGAGGAGGCTGATGACGGGGACGAATACCGCCATGATGTTCGCCCGTTGCATCGTCAACGACAGGGTCTGTTCAACTTGTGCTGCGAACCTGCTTTCTTCGCGTTCTGTTTGAACGAAGGACTTCACGATGCGAATGCCGGAGATCACTTCCTCGATCAGGGTACTCAATGCAGCGGTTTGGTCTTGAATCGAGGTCGAGAGGGATTTCAGTCTTCGCCCAAAGAACTTGGCCACGAGGACGAGCAAAGGGAGCAGAACCAGGATTAAGAGGCAGAGCCGCCAATTCATCGTCAGTAGGAACGTGATCCCTCCGACGAAGGTCACGAGCTGCTTCGCACTGTCGATCGGCGTTTCGGTGACGACCGATTGGATAACCGTCACGTCGTTCATGAGCCGTGAGAGGAGTTCGCCGGTTCGCCGGCGGGCAAAGAAGCTCACTGATAAGGTATGCAGATGCGCAAAGAGATGTTGGCGAAAGTCGGCGACGATGCGCTGCGAAATCCATGCAGTCAGATAGCTATGGCCCATCGAACAGAGCCCCTGCAGGACGACGAGCCCGAGAAAGACGGTGATCAAGTCCGTCATTCTGGACTGGTTGTGCTGCACGGTAATGATGTCCCACAGGGTACCGGCCAATCGCAGCAGGGCCAGATTGATCGCGGCGACACCCATGACCAGCAGGCCTGCCAGCATCATGCGGGACAGGTACGGCTTCAGAAACGGAAGAAATCGTGAGAAGGTGGACATGATGAGGGGCGATCTTAGCAGACTGCAGAAAAACTATGTTTGCCCGCGAGTACTTCGATGGTCCACACGAGTGGCACAACAGGAGAACAGTCCCGCAGGATACCCGCACGAGACATGCGAGACTGGCAAGACAAGGTGGGAATCCAATCTGTCCACGTCTCGCGCTTCATGCGTCACGGTCCATGGCGCTGGCTGGATTTTTCAGCATCCTAACTTAGGGGGGTGGCTACGGAAAACCAAGAAAGAACGGCGGAGAGGGAGACTCAAGCCTGAGGCGTTGTCGACAGCTACAGCTGTGCGATGGACTCGATCAGGTTTTTGTTGACGGCCACGAAGTCCGAGCGATCCTTATCATTGATCACCACATCGGTGAGGCTGATAAAGAGACGTTGCTCTTCGTTGATCGCATCGGACACACGATTCCGCATGGGAGGAATGAGAAAGTCGCCAACGTAGACGCAGTTCACAGTCCGGACGCGGATGCGAACCTTCTTGCCTTCGGGCACGGACCCCTCCCCCCCCCTTTCGGGTGAGCCTAGCTTTTACGACGTTCAAATTTTTGACGCCGGCGCAATTTCTTGTACTTGTGCTTGCGCATTTTTTTACGGCGTTTTTTTAGCACACTGGACATGCGTTCTCTCTCCTGCGAGCTACGGAGTGTAGAAGTTTTCGCCTCAAATTGCAAGGTCATCAACGGAATATGTAACGGATTCTGTCATCAACGGATTAAATTGATCATAATTGGGCCGGGGCCGAGCGGCTGGGAGACCTGCGATGCGGCGAGGGTCGGCTCACGGGCCGCTTGACCTGCCTGATACCCATTCCTATACTACAGCGATGATGGCACCCTACAAATTCTCACTGCTTCCCGTCTTGCTCCTACTCGGGTCGATATCCTTGATCGGCGTCGGCTGCGGTGGCAAGACGATTCAATATCCCGAAGATCACGAACGGTATCTCCGTATCGATCGGGCAGTGGAATCGCTTCGCCAAGCCTATCTGAAGAAAGATTCGTCGGATCTGGCGTCGCTCATGATGCCGATTGAGCAGCTTGACCGGCTGCGGGAAGAAGCCCAGGGCGATTTCGAGACATTTAGTGCCATCACGTTGGACTTCGCGGTCGAACGCATTATGATCGAAGGGGACGATATCGATGTCTTCGTGCATTGGCAAGGGCTGTGGAAAAAAGATCCGGACGATCCGGGCCTCCGTCAGCGAGGCCATACGCGATTGCAGTGGGTCGGAACACAGTCGATTCTTTTGCGCGGGGTTCAAGGCGATTCTCCCTTCGGTATGAAAGCTCGGCAGACCACGACCGACCCCACACGTTCTCCCAAGAAGAAGTAATCCATGCCATCTCGTCGATCCCGTGTTCCGGTGCAGGCCGATTTCCTGGTCATTGGAAGCGGTGTGGCCGGTCTCCGTGCGGCGTTGGAGCTGAGCCGTTCCGGCCGTGTCATGGTGTTGACAAAAGGGCATCCGCTTCAGAGCAGTTCGATTCATGCACAGGGTGGGGTGGCGGTGGCGATGAGTGAAGAAGACGACGTGGCCATCCATTTAACCGACACGCTCAAAGCGGGGCATGGGCTTTGCCGGAAAGAAGCGGTGCGGGTTCTCGTCGAAGAAGGACCTGAACGGATTCAAGAATTGATCGGGTGGGGGGCCAAGTTCGACAAAGTCGGCGGTAAGTTCGCGTTTGCTCGGGAGGCGGCCCACAGCCGAAGCCGCATTCTGCGCGCACGGGGCGATGCGACGGGGAACGAGATGGTGCGAGTGT
>JANYBU010000371.1 GCA_025360665.1 Nitrospira sp. | reverse complement strand
GCCGCATTCGAGCCTGGACAAGCAAACACCTGATGAGGCGTATGCCGTGATGCTGCCGACGGGTAAACTGGCAGCGTAAGCATCAGCAGAGACGCCACTTACAAAGCTCGGCCGGCTGTTCAAACGAATGGGGCCACTTCTGTCTACTGCGATGGTCCCACCATGCTTGTTTACAACCACAGACCGGGCGATGGCCAGCCCCTGCCCGGTTCCCTTCCCCACTTCTTTGGTCGTAAAGAACGAATCGAAAATCTTGTGTCGAATGGATTCCGGAATCCCCATGCCGGTATCGGCGATGCGGACCTCAACGAAGTCGCCCACGCGACCTGTGCAGATCGTGATCGTGCCCTTCCCGCCGGTGCCTTTGACGGCGTCGGCAATGGCGTGCGTCGCATTGACGATCATGTTCAGCACCACCTGCTTGAATTCCCCCACCAGGCAGGGCACTGGAGGCAGGGACGGATCCAGATTGGTGTGCAGGTCGGCCACGTACTTCCACTCGTTCCGTGCGACGGTTATCGTGCTCTCAATCGCCTTATTGAGATTGACCGCTGCCTTTTCTCTGCCCCCCGGATGGGCGAATTCTTTCATCGCCCGCACGATCGTCGCCACCCGATCGATCCCTTCCGCCGATTGCTCGATGGCCTTCGTGATTTCGGCGAGGAGATACTCCAAATCAGCCCCGCGGTTGGCCGCCTCGCATGTCTCGATGAGGGCCTCCGGGCACACCCCGGTCTTGGCCGCCGCCAACAGGCGCTGGTACTGCTCGAGCAGGCGGCCAATATCGGAGAACGAGTCGGACAGAAAACGCACGTTGTCGCCGACGAACTGGGTCGGCGTGTTGATCTCGTGGGCGATGCCGGCCGCCAGGTGTCCGATGGATTCCAGTTTTTGCGCCTGCACCAGCTCGTGCTCGAGGACCAGACGGTCTGAAATATCCTCCCCCATGAAGATATAGGTCACACCGCGATCGTCACAGATCGGCGACACGGTCAGTTTGAGAAATAGCTCCTTCCCGTTCGGAAGAGCCAGCCGTATCTTGTCCACCCGGATAGACTTGATCGTGTCACCAGCCTTCCCCATCGCCACGAGCAGCTCCTCCCAACTCCACTGGATTGGAAGCTTCGTGAAGGACTGGCCAAGTGCCTCGCCAAGGGAGATGCTGAAGATGGCCTCCGCACGAGGTGTCCACGTTGTAACAGCCCCCTCACCGTTGACACAGATAAAGAACGCCTCCACCGTAGCAAGGATCTCAGCTCTTTCGCGCGCGGCTTGTTCAGCTTGGCTCTTCGCGTTTTGCAGGCGCTGCTCCGCCTGTTTGCGGTTCAGAAACTGTGAAATCTGCCCCGCAAGGCCTTCGAACATGTCCAGAAGTTTCTGGTCGGGTTCGCGAAGTGCTGCAGCAAAGAATTCCATGACGCCATAGAGCCGATCACGGATCCCAATTGGAAAGGCAAAGGCGGCGTGCAACCCCTCATTGAAGGCAGCGGGGGCACGCGGGAAATTGTCGTCACGCGTTACGTCGGTAATCCACTCGACCCTTCTGCTCTTCCACACCCGGCCAGGAAGCCCTATCCCTATTGCGAAGTTGCTCTGCCTGGTGCGTACGATGAACTGTGTGCTGTCGGCCTTCTCATCCCAGACCTCGACACAGCGCAATACCTGCATCTCCTCGTCCACCCTCCACATGATGCCCACATTCCAGTCCAATGTCTGGCAGATCATTCCCATGATGTATGGAGCGGCTTCCTCCAGCGTGTTTGACTCCAACAGCAGTCGAGTGATGGCGTGTTGCGTGGTCTGATGACGCTGCTGCTGCTGGTGCGCAGTGACGTCATGAACAAAGGCGAAGAAGGTCCGTTCCTCACCCTGCTCAACAACTTGCAAATGAACCTCCACCGGATAGGTGCTGCCGTTTTTGCGCTGGTGCACGGTTTGGAAAATGAGTTGTGCGTGTTCACCGGTCAGGAGCGGGTTGATTAATTCCCGGAAGGAGGCCTCCGTCGCCTCCGGTTTAATATCGATGGGGGTCATGGCCTGCATGGCTTCGAGGGTATAGCCAAGATTGTCGAGCGCGCTCCGATTGACGTTGGTAAAGCGCAACGTGTCGGTGCGGAACATGTACGTTTCGTTCGGGCTGGTATTGAGGACCATCAATAACCTCGTCTGTTCCGACTCGGCTCGCTTGCGCGCTGTGATGTCTCGCGCAAAGGCGCTGAATGCATACCCCTACCAGCATCCTGCTAGACCATTGGCTTAGCCCACATTATTCATGAGCGCTTCTGCTGCAATCGCGGATTCGCTGCTGCGACGAGCCTTCGGCGGGCAGGCTCGCCGCTCGCTCCCTCGATGTACTTTTCAAGTACGCCTCGGGCCCTCGCGGCTCCGCATGCCCGTCTCGCACGCGACTGCGCGATTTCGCGACGAACCGTCATGAATAATGCGGGCTAATGTGGTAACAGCTCCTCGCGTAGGGCATCGAGCAGTTGCTCCCGCGTAAAGGGCTTGGCCAGCGTTCGCCGAACACCCAGCTTTTTCGCAACGTGCAGAACATCGACCGTGCCTTTGAACCCCCCGCCGGACATCGCAATGATTCGGATTCCGGGATGCGTGCGGCGGAGTACCCCGATGGTTTCTAGACCGTCCTTATCCGGCATGAACATGTCGAGCAGGATCACGTCAACCGGCGAACGCTCAAGTTGTTTCAGCCCTCGCCCGCCCTCACTCGCTTCCATAATTGTGTAGCCTTCCTTGTGCAGGGTCCGGCGCAGGGAATCGCGAAGACTGTCGTCGTCGTCAATAATGAGAATAGATGGCATCGCCTCTCCTTCAGGCTCGTGGCTCGCCGAGTTGCACTGGCTTTCCTTGTCTGTATATTGTCGGTCTTGGCCCTTTGAAAGTTGAGCCAATGACAGGGCGCATCCGGGATGCGGGGTAGTCGGGATATCGGGATGCGGGGTAAGGGGATACGGAGGTAGTCGGGATAAAGGGATAGTCGGGGTAGCCGGATAGAAGTTGCAGACCCCGTTACCCCCTTACCCCGTCCCTTGCGGGGAGCTTCATTTAAGTGTCTGCACGATAACCGCATACCATCCGAGGCCGTCATATTCCTGGTAACCAAGAGTCTTTGCAAACGCAACCAACTCATGGTTGGCATTGGAATAATGGCCTTTTTGTTGTCCTTTATGTTCCAGCATGAACGGCAAGAGGATTCCATTATTATCGGATGCTGCAATAATGCGCATTTTCTGATCCAGCAAGATCACGCGGCTGCGTTTCCATTCGTCTTCAGATAATGAAGGCTCTGTCTGAACGATGGTTTTGGCTTGATCTTCCCAATCAAACATGACGCCCAGAACACCGACTATCTTTCCATCCTTTTTCCCATCCTTACGAACGGTGGCAGCGTACACCGCCACCAATTTATCGCCATGGAGCGAATCGTGGGAAATATCATCCGCCACGTACTGATCCCCGCTCGTAGTCGCCATCGCCTTCTGGAACCAAGGTACTTTGGAAATATCGGCGCCGGTTACCTTGGGGAATTGAGCCGGATGTGAACAGGCAATGATTTTTCCATCGATCCCCACCAATACAAGGTTCAGATACACAGAATAGAAACGATTGATGAGACCAAGCCGTTCGACAGCATGATCAATGGAGGCTCGATCCAGCGATCCCAAACAGCGGAATAGCGCATCATCCGTCGCCCACCAACGAACGTCAGCGGTGCGTTCATACAAATTGCGTACGATAAACTGCACCAGGGTCTGCGACATTTCCGAAAGACGGTCAGCCTCTTTTTCAGCGAACTGCCTCTGCAATTCACTCGTTTCAGACCGTATAGCACCCAGCTCTGTAGAGGCGTTGGCGGCTTGCGCGGCAAGGTTTTTTACCTCGGAGGCCACCACAGCAAATCCCCTACCGGCATCGCCAGCTCTCGCCGCTTCTATGGTGGCATTGAGCGCAAGAATATTTATTTGACTTGATATTCTTCCATTCACGAATCGATGGTCTTCGATCCGCTTTTCTATGCTACCGATGATGTCTGTGATAGTAACCCCGCTCATACAGATACCTCCGGTGATTTGGCCCTCACCTGAAACCACAACATACTTAGTCACCCATTCAAACCAGAACGAAGTCCGAGCACATCGCTGCGTGAAGCGTCGTTCGTGAAACGTATCTCGCAAGCGTATTTTGCCCAGGATTCGGACGTTTCACGCTTCACGAGATACGCTTCACGTCCCCTAGAACTCTTCGAACTCGCCGTCCTGCTGGCGACGGTCTTTGCCGTTCCCGGCACCAACCCCGACCGGTTCCTGGTGGGCTACCGCCTTCGACGGCGCCGCGGGTTTCTTGAACAACGGTTTCTTCACCGGCCCGGACGAAGTGAGACTGGGTTTGTGCGCGGTCGAGGCTGCGCTGGGTCGCCCATGGCTTTCCTGCCCGTTCCCCGTCATTTTAAAGGTCGCGACCTGGCTCATGAGCTCCCGGGCCTGTTCCTTCATCGACTGGCTGGCGCTCGTGGCCTCTTCCACCAAGGCCGCGTTCTGCTGCGTCGTCTCGTCCATCTGCATGATCGCCTTGTTCACCTGATCGATCCCGCTGGCCTGTTCCTGCGAAGCCGCCGTGATTTCCGCAATGATGTCCGTCACTCGCTTGACGGAGCTGACGATCTCCTCCAGCGTCTTGCCGGACTGATTGACCAGATCGCTCCCGTCCGTCACCCGCTGGACCGACTCATTGATCAAACCCTTAATCTCCTTAGCGGCGGTCGCTGATCGCTGCGCCAAATTCCGCACTTCTGCGGCGACCACAGCGAAGCCGCGCCCATGTTCCCCCGCTCTGGCCGCTTCCACCGCGGCATTCAAGGCCAAGAGGTTCGTCTGGAAGGCGATCTCGTCGATCACCGTGATGATGTCGGCGATCTTCTTGCTGCTCTTGTTGATCTCGCCCATCGCGTCGATCGCTTTGGTCGTGACCGCGCCGCCCTTCTGGGCCACGTCGCGGGCCGTGACGGCCAACTGGTTCGCCTGCTTGGCGTTGTCAGCATTCTGCTTCACCGTGGAGGTCATCTCCTCCATCGCGGACGAGGTCTCCTCCAGCGAGGAGGCCTGCTCGCTGGTCCGCTGCGAGAGGTCCTCGTTGCCCTTGGTGATCTGCTCGGCCCCGGTGCTCACACTCTCCGCGGCCGTCCGCACTGTCGTCAGGGTCGTCGTCAGATTGGTGATCGCGCTGTTGAGGCTGACCTTGATCTGCTCGAGATCGCCTTCACAGGCACTCGTCATCTGGTCCGTTAGATCCCCCTGTGCCAGGTTCCCCAGTACCCGCTTCGCGTCCACCATGAACTGTGCCATCGTCGCCGCTTGCTCCCCTTCCTTCGCGACCCGCGCCTGCAGCTGCGCCCCCATCTCGTTGAACGATTGGGCCAACGTGCCTACCTCATCCTGTGTCGCCACCGACGACCGTGCTGCCAGGTCGCCTCCTCCAAGGGCCTGCGACGCCCTGATTACGTCGGCCAGGTTACGGGAAAGAAACCGGGCAATCAGCCAGCCCAGGAGGAGTCCGATCGCGATCGCCGTCGCCGTCCCGACAGCCAGCGTGAGGAGCGCATTCGCCACCGTCGCTCTCCCTTCATCATTCATATCCTTGGCCACCTCTTTGACCGTGGTGATCAACTCATTCAGGGCTAAAATCGTCGCTTCCATTTTCGGCCCGGCATTTTGGGTTGTGATGGTGCGTGCCTTGGCGCGCAGCGCTTCCATCTCTGGCTTCGTCTGTGCATTCCAGGCTTCCTTTATGGTCTCATACAAGATGTCTGTCGCCGCAACGTACACCGCATAGGTGTCACGAAACTTTTTGAGATCCTTCGCCTCATCTCTGCCGGTTTTCGATACCCGAAGAACCGTCGCCGCATAGGCCTCAAGCGGTTTTTTGACCGATTCTGTGATCTCAGCATCTCGCGTCACCACCTTCTCAAATTCCTCTTTCGTGGTGGCATCAAGAGCCATAAAGTCGTCGGCACGTGTCCGGTTTAGGTTGCCCGCCACACTGGCAAGGTCCGTTCCGGCAACTGTGTAATCCTCATACACGACCCGCAAGCTCTCACGAACGGACAGCAGGCCCTGACTCGCAACCCACCCCAGTACACACATGATCGTGCCCATCAGGGCGAACCCCAGCATTAGCTTCCAAATTGTCTTCATATTCCCAAACCAGGTCACCATGAATCGCCCCTCCCTTAGATGATTATCTGTTCGTGTGTGATGATGCGGGTACTGCGGGTCGCGCTCTCCCGCGTCACACTGTTTCCTGATACTGTTCTGTTCGTTCTCATCTCACGTTCCCTTGAATGCATCGTTCGTGAAACGTGAAGCGTATCTCGTTTTCGGATTCAGGCGCTTCACACACTTGCGACTGCCGCCGCTTCCCGCATCTCGCCCTCGGTCAGCAACCGGTCGATATTCAGCAGCGCCACCAGCTTGTCGCCGGATTTCCCGATGCCGTTCAAGACACTCACGTCCACTTTGGCGCCGAAATCCGGCGGCGGCTGAATGTCCTTCTTGCTGATGTTGAGCACGTCCGACACGGAATCCACCACCAGACCCATGATGCGATCCCGCACGACGACCACGACGATGACGGTGAACATCGTGTATTCGATCGTCGGCATGCCGAATGTGGTCCGCAATTCGACGATCGGCACAATGGTGCCCCGAAGGTTCATCACACCCTTGATGTAGTCGGGCGTGTTGGGGATCTTGGTCACGGCCGTGTACCCCTTGATCTCCTGCACCCGTAGAATGTCGACTCCGTAGAGTTCATCGCCGAGCTGAAAGGTCAGGAATTGATTCCCGTCCGCATCGATGCCGATTTGTTGCGCGGATTCTTTGGTGGCTATCGCGACTGCCGTGGCCATCGTGTCCTCCTTCTGTCTGTCTGGTTCATCTGGTCTATCTGGTCTGTCTGGTTTATTTGGTTGAATCAGACCAACCAAATAAACCAGACAGACCAGATCAACCAGCGTTATTTACACTGTGACTGGTCCGCCCTGTCTCGCCAACTCCAACAGGCCCCGGACATCGAGAATGAAGCCAACTGTGCCGTCGCCTAAAATCGTCGCCCCCGCGATCCCTTCGATCTTGCGGAAGTTCTGCTCCATACTCTTAATGACCACTTGCTGCTGCCCCAGAATTTCGTCCACCATGACGGCCACGCGCTCCCCTTCAGTTTCCAGAACCATCAAAATTGCCTTGGTGGGGTCCTTGTACTCCGGCTCCAGATCGAACACCTCGTACAGGCGCATCATGGGGTGATAGGTGCCCCGGACATTCATGACCTCGCCTTTGCCCACGACGGTCTTCACCGTGTCGGCCTTCGGCTGTATGGATTCCACGATGGAGAGCATGGGGAGGATGTAGGTTTCGTGCCCGACCCGAATCGTCATCCCCTCGATGATCGCGAGAGTCAGCGGGAGTTTGAGCGTGAAGGTGGTACCCTTCCCGAGCACCGTTTTGATGCTGACCGTCCCGCCCAACGATTCGATGTTGCGCTTGACCACGTCCATGCCGACGCCGCGCCCCGACAGGTCCGTGACCTTCTCCGCAGTAGAAAACCCCGGCTTGAAGATGAGGGGCCAGATTTGATCGTCTGTGAGCTTGTCCTGCTCGCTGATGAGTCCTGACTTGATCGCCTTGGCTAGAATCTTGTCCCGGTTCAAACCGCGCCCATCGTCTGCCACTGTAATGCAGATGTTGCCGCCTTCATGGAAGGCGTTCAGGTGAATTGTGCCTTGTTCGTCCTTGCCGGAGGCGAGCCGTTCTTCGGGTTGTTCCAGCCCATGGTCGGCTGAGTTTCGGACGAGATGCGTCAGCGGATCGGTGATGGACTCGATGACGGTTTTGTCCAGTTCGGTTTCCTCGCCGGAGAGGACGAGCTGAATCTTCTTGCCGGCTTTTCCCGACAGATCTCTGACCAGCCGGGGAAACCGGTTGAAGGCGCTGCCGATGGGCAGCATGCGGATACCCATGACGCGTTCCTGGATTTCCCGCGTGTTGCGTTCGAGTTGCGCGACCCGTTCCAGCAGTACGGACAATTGCGACATCTCGAAGCGCGTGCTCAGATCGCTAAGCATCGACTGGGTAATGACCAGCTCGCCGACAAGGTTGATAAGTTTGTCGATCTTGGCGGTGTCCACGCGAATGGAGGCAGTGTCGGTCCCCTTCTTGGCATGGGTCACGCTCTCTTGCTGCTTCTGCAGCGCCTGGGAGATCTGCTGTGGGGTGGCGGCATGTTGTTCGACCAATATCTCGCCGACGCGCTTTTGCTGCGCGAGCGCGTGGTCGAGCGTTTCGCGCGAGACAACCCCGCTTTCGATGAGAATCTCGCCTAGAGGTTTGGGCTCATCTCCTTCCGCGGCGCACGTCTCTCGTGACACATCGTTCGTCGTTCGTCTCTCGTTCTGTGTTTCACGTTTCACGTCTAACGTTTCACGTTCTTCAATGGTAAGCGTACTGTCTTCCCGGATAAATTCAAACACACCTTCGACGACCTCTTTGCTCTTGGTGGTCTCCAGCGAGAGGGTCCAGGCCAGGTAGCATTGTTCGGGGTCCATGCCGACCGGATCCGGCAAATGGCTGCTATCCAGTTGCACGCCGCTGACGGTGCCAAGATCGCCCAGTTCCTTGAAGATCTGCTGAGGGTCCAGCCCACGCTGGAAGAGAAAGGCCGGAGGCGTCCAGGCAATGGCAAAATGATGCACTGCCGGAGAGAGGCTTGCGGCAAGGGGCAAGGGGCCAGTCGCAGAATGAGCGGCTGAGGTTGAGGTCAAGGCCGCGGGGGAAGAGGAACCGGTTACTTTCTCAACCGTAGCCTCATCCTTGACCTTTATGCCGACGGTGGAGGCTTCTGCCAATTGCACTTCCAGCGGATGCACCATGGCCTCATCCACCGTCGTTTCGTTCTGTGCGGACTCAATCAAGGCCTTGAGGCAATCTGTGGATTTCAGCAACAAGTCCGTCATCGGCTGGGTGACCGCGATGCGGCCGTTCCGAAGCTGGTCGAGCAACGTCTCCATCTTATGGGTGAACTGCGCGACGGCCGTGAAACCCAACATCCCCGCAACGCCCTTGATGGAGTGGGCGGAGCGGAAAATCTTGTTGAGCAGATCGAGATCGGCTGGACGCTGTTCGAGATCGAGCAGACCGGCTTCGATCACCGTCATGTGCTCGGCGGCTTCTTCAAAAAATGCGGCGTTAAATTGCGCGAAATCGTCGCTCATTCTTTGCCTCCTGAAGCGTGAAGCGTATCTCGTGAAACGTGAAGCGTCCGAATCCGGAACGAAATACGCTTCACGAGATACGCGCGACGCTTCCAGCTTTTCACGCTGGTAAGACTTTCTTCAATATTTTGATAAACTGTTCAGGATTAAACGGCTTAACGATCCAACCCGTCGCGCCGGCCGCTTTCCCCTCGGATTTCCTCTCGTCGGACGATTCGGTGGTCAGCATGAGGATCGGCGTGAACTTGAGCGCGGGCATCTTGCGGATCTCCTTGATCAAGGCGATGCCGTCCATCTCCGGCATGTTGAGGTCGGTGACGACCAGTGACGGCTTCGATCCATTCGAGAGCTTGCTGACCGCCTCTTTGCCGTCTCCGGCTTGCACGACCTGATAGCCGGCGCAGGTCAAGGTAAAGGTCACCATATCCCGCATGGTTTTGGAGTCGTCTACAACCATCACTGTCTGTGGCATGCCGTATCCTCCCCGGCCAAACGACCCGATCCTGTCAGGCCGTTAAAAGAGCGTGACGTTCTGATCTTCTTCCTCGGCGGTTGACGGGACCGGCACGCCGACGTGCTCGCGCCCCTCCATGGCATGCCGGTGCGCCGTGCGCTCCGTCTCCATGGTGTAACTCCGCTCCACTTCTTCGAGCAGGTTGAGCGCCTTCGCGAGTTCCGGAGCGATCGGGTTCGCCACCAGGGACTCCATGTAGATCTTCATCTGCAAGAGCGGTTGCGCAACGTGCTCGAGTTTCTGCTTGGTGATGTCTTGAAACTGCATCGCCATGACGATGCGCGACACATCGGAGGCCAACGCTTCCGCCTGACTCCGGACGTCCATCATGGGCTCCATCGCGCGCAAGGATGAACCGGCATAGGCTGCCTGCTTCTGCGCCCGTTCGGAGATCGAGCGAATCTTGAGGATAAGGTCCAATGCAGCCTGTTCGGTTTGCTCGATGACGGTCATGATCTGTCGCGTCAACACCGGGATCAAGGGAATGGCATGGGACGCAAACTGCTCCCATGAATATTTGGTCTGTTCGAGTTGTGCGATCTGTCTGTGCATCGTCGCCTCGACTGCCTGTCGTTCACGGCACCGTCTGGTACGACTCCACCAGAGGGTCGCGGCCATTCCCAGCCCTGCGCCAATCACCAATCCCCAGACGCTCCCCGCCAGCTCTTCCTCCATGGCCTCCCCTGCACCTACGTTTCAGTCAGTTGCCGATGAGTTCGCGGCAACCCAGCTGCGTCGCCTTCAGCCGGAACTGCTCGGAGATTCCGGCCACGGTGAGGCGCCCGGAACGGTGGGCAGCCAACAGTATTTGGATACAGGAGCTGTCTATCTGGTGAACGTGGGACAGATCCACGGTGATCGGCCCGTCCTGCGACAGCAGGGTCACCAGCGAGTTCCTGAAATCCGTTGCTTCAAATATCGTGAGATCGTTCGTTGGGGCATAGGTCGAGCCTGTTTTCTCCATCTGGTGCAATCTCCTGCGGCGCGTCCAGCCTGACAGTCAGTACAGAACAGGCCGTAATGGTCTCTTATCGGTGCCGGATGAATAAACTTAAGGGTTCGGCTGCAGGCCGGTGAAAGAGGAGATTGTGAAAACCGGTCACTTGGAATCCACAATCGGAGGAACTATCTGTCCGCCAACCGGTACCGCCCCCCTCATGGCAGCATTCGTCTCGGCTGACCCGGAAATTTCTTCCCCGTTCACTGGCGCCGGGGTTTCCTCTTGTCGATCCGGCGAGGGCATCGGCTTGCGTTCTAAAACAACGATTTCTACCCGCCGATTCTTCGTCCGATTTTCCGGCGTCGTGTTGTCGGTCACAGGCCGCGAATCGCCATACCCGACAGCCGACAGGTTCTTCATCGATACCCCGTACAGCTCGCCCAGAGCCCGTACGACCATCACCGCCCGAATCGCAGAGAGTTCCCAATTGGAGGGAAATTGCGCCGTCCTGATCGGTACATTGTCCGTATGGCCCTGTACCTTGATCTGGCGATCGAGTTCGACCAACACCTCGGCTAGTGCTTGCAAGAACGGCAGGGCCTCAGCACGAAGCGCCGCAGCCCCGCTCTCGAATAACACCAACTCCGGAAGCGACAGAACGATGGTGCTGTCTCCAAGCTCGGTCACCTGAATCGTGTCGATTCGTACGGACGCAGGGAGCGACTTCAGGGCCAGGCGCAGACGTCTAACCGCCATATCCCTCGAGGGGATCACATTGGGTACGATAGTCGTCTGCTTGTTGGCGCCGACTTGAAAAGGCGTCGGGGCTGCAGGCGGACTGACGATAGGATTCAAGGCCGCTTTAATGGACTCGCTCACCGTTCGGAATTTGCCCTCGTTGACCGAGGAGATCGAGTACATGACGACGAAGAAGGCAAAGAGCAGGGTGATGAAGTCGGCGTAGGACACCAGCCAGCGCTCGTGATTTTCGTGTTCTTCGTGTTTCTTCTTCGACATAGCTCTTGAATGGGGGGGTAGGGGTAGGGGGGCATGGGGGTAATGGATTAGTCGGGGTAGCGGGATAGAAGCCGAAGTCCCGTTACCCCCTTACCCCGGCCCGTTACCCCTTTATCCCTTTACCCCCTCCCATGCCCCTACTTCTTGGCTTCTTTCGTTCGTTCCGATTCCGGGAGATAGCCCTCGAGTTTTTCCTGCAAGAGGCGCGGATTCTCGCCTTGCGCCAACCCCACGAGACCCATGATGATCAGCATGCGCGACCCCGCCTCTTCCTTGATCTTGAATTTCATCTTGCTGGCCAGTGGAAGAAAAAATAGATTGGCTGCGGCGACACCGTAGACGGTCGCCACAAACGCGACGGCGATGCCGCCGCCGAGCTTGGACGGATCGGCCAGATTTTCCATGACGTGAATCAACCCGAGGACCGCACCGATAATGCCGATGGTCGGCGAATACCCACCTGCGGCCTCCCAGACCTTCGCCGCATTGATCCCTTCTTCCTCGTGATGTTCGACATCGATCTCCAAGATCTCATGCACCACCTTCGGGTCTGTCCCATCCACGATCAATTGGACGCCTTTGCGAAAGAACGGGTCATGGATATCTTTGAGCTTGCCTTCGAGCGCCAGCAGCCCTTGCTTACGGGACACATTCGCCAGATCGAGGATCGTCTTGATGGCGCCCTTGTTGTCATGCTTCGGATTGAGGATGCCGAGGCTCACCATGGACATCCCTTTCAGCACAACTGACAACGGATTCTGCACGCAGACTGCCCCGATCGTTCCGCCCATCACGATGATGAAGGCGGTGAGCTGCATAATGGAACCGACATGTCCACCTTCTAGGATCTGGCCTCCCACGATAGCCCCGAGTGCAAGGGCGATCCCTACGATTGTCGCAATGTCCACGGCGTCTTATCCTACGAGTTCAAGGTGATTCAGTCTTTGCGCTGCATGAGCGGGGGTAATGGGACGGGGTAGGAGGTAAACGGGATAACGGTCTGCAACTTCTACCCCGCTATCCCTTCTATCCCATTACCCCCCTAGCCCCGTTACCCCCATGTACCCCCTTACCCCCGCTAGTTAAATCCGAACTTCCCAAGAATGTCGTCCACCAAATTCTGCTTCATGGCGGTCGAATTCGATGCATTCAATTGCTTCAGCATGTCGGTGGCGTCGGTCTTGATCTCCGGCGTGGCGCCCTCGTGCTTGAGCCCGAATACCACGACCAACTCCAATAACTTCCGTTCGACATCGTGGATGATGGTCGTCAATTTCTTCACCCGCTGAGCGACTAGATCCTGGAACGACAAGGCGGTCATGATCTCGATCAGCCGTTTATCGTCTTGTGACAACGAGTGGATGGATTGGCTCAGCGCACAGGCGACACAACTCCCGCTCTGGCCTTTGGTCAGCGTATCGGCAACCTGGGTCAGCGTCCCGGCAAGGCGTTGCCGGCTGCCGATAAGTTGTTTGTCGTCTTGCGCCACAAGCTGCTGGGATTCGCGAAGTAAGCAGGCGATACAGGGGGAGTTCTCGCCTTTGCCCAGCGCAGCGGCAGCCTTGTGCAACAGACCAACGACGACGGCGTGGCTGTCTTGCAGCTCCTCCGTCAGACGCATGACTTCGTGCGTCCCCTCCTCGGTCAGTTTCGTGAGTCCTTCCAGATGTGACGCCGCCTGAGGCAACTGGCCCGACATGGTCGCAATGGGTGCGCCTGCCTCATCGAGTTTGCGCAACGTGGTATCGAGATACCGCGCAAGCTCACCGAGCTCTGCATAGAGGTGGCCGTTCGCTTCCGCCATCATGTGCTCCTTACGGGAAGATTTTATTGATTTTTTCTTGCAGCGTTTCCGCCGTGAACGGCTTGACGATGTAATTGCTGACACCGGCCTTGACGGCCTCTATCAGATTTTCTTGCTGCGCTTCGGCCGTGATCATGAGTACGGGGATGGCCTTGATCGCCTCGTTGGCGCGAATGGCGCGCAACATCTCGATGCCGGTCATGACCGGCATATTCCAATCCGAGACGACGAAGCCAAATCCCCCTCCATTGAGTTTCGTCAGGCCTTCCTGTCCGTTTTCGGCTTCCTCGACGTTGGTAAAGCCCAGTTGCTTGAGAATGTTTTTGACGATCCTTCGCATCGTCGACATATCGTCCACGACGAGGATCTTCATAGCGGGATCGGCAGGCATTGGATGGTCCTCCTTCTTGCAATTGAATCGATACCGATTGACGACACACCATGAACAGGTGCGTTCGGCGACGTGCGGTCGGCATCCCGACCATGGGTCAGACCTCGAGCATCGGGCCTGCCATGGCACGGACACTCGCACGCGCACACCCGGGATGATCGGGTCACCTTCCCACGGCATCCGCCCGTTGCCCGGCGTGCTATCCCTGCGAGGAGCGGCTATGCATCCACTGATTGATATCGCGGCGAAGAAAGCGCCAATGCTTCCCGATTTTGGAAGCCGGCAACTCACCGAGCCGCGCGAGTTTATAGACCGTCGATTTTGGCACCCGGAGGAACCGGGCCACGTCCAAGACGGTTAAAATCTCGCTCTCCGTTGATGCTGCACCGTCCACGATCATCTGAGTTGATGTTGCCATACTGTTATTCATGATGGATGTAGTATCGGTCCGCCATGAACAGAACTTAAGCGAGAACACCGGCGCTCTCGGAGGCACTCTCGCGAAGAAACGCAAATAACAGAGAGGCGAGATGCGGTGAATCGGTCAGTCCGATGGCCACTGCTATCAACATGCATCAATGAGTTTCAACACGATTGAATCTCCCTCACCGACACCCATCTTCATCGAGAGGGGACACTCACGGAGCGGTGCGTGCGATCACCGCCTGCCAACAGAGGCAGGGTCACATAATTGTGCTAACCGATGATCCGGGCCGTGGCATGGGAGGGAGATGAAGCGTGCGGGAACTAGTGCGTGCACTGCAGGCCCTAGCAGGATGCTCAAAACGTTCGTCCGCGAGGCCGCAGCCGACGGAAGCACCGAAGGCGTAGCCTCTCGGCTACGTTGAGGATGCTTCCAAGGCGAGAACGACGCTGGCGAGCGTTTTCAGCATCCTGATTGATCTATTTGTTTCGCCTGGCGCGCAGTCTCTCCGCCTGTGTATGAAGAATATGGCGGATGAGATGTTCCTGATCGTTGGGAGAGAGCTCGACAAATTCGGTCGCGATGTCGTGGCCGGAGCCCTCTTTCACGGGCATCGACCGAATGACCTGTGCCGTCGTAGCAATCGGCGTGAAGGGCGGTAACACCACCTTGAGACTCAACTTATCCCCGACAGCAAAACACCGCGGCGAACGGAAGCTGATCCCGCCGCCACTGAGATTCACATCGGCGACCTGTGCAATGGGGACTCCGCCTGGGTGCATTTGTGCGAGCGTCTTGACGATCACTTCCAACAGCCAGTCCACTTTCATCATCCAGGGGAGCAGCGGTGAATGCGCCAAGTGCTCATCCTGTTGCGCAAAGAAGTCGGCTGCCGGTTTGTGAATGGCGTCCACGATAGCTTGGTCACTTGCCGGGAGCATACCGGGTGTCGGCACGTCCTCCGGGTCTGTGATGAGTCGATATTCTAAGAGGACACGATCGTCGATCCGAAGCCATTCCCGTCGTTCATCGGATTGTGTCGCGTTGGTCTGCATGGCTGTAGGCATGATCGAATGTCCTCTGGCTTTGTTCTCAATACCTCTGAAGCGTTCCTCGTTTCAGGTTTCTAGTTTCCAGAGGCCGATTCCCGACAACCTGAACCTCGAAACTTGCAACCTGAAACGCTTCACGAGATACGCTTCACGCCCATCCCGTGGGCTATTCTGTTGGAGACGATCAGACCGTGGCTGACGCGACCAGTGACGAACGGCCTGGTGTATGAATCACGACACCATTGCGTCCGCCTCCCTTCACAGCGTAGAGCGCGGCATCGGCCGCGGCCATCCACTGGGGCACGGTACGGATGGTCCGGTCTGGAAGCTGCGCAATGCCCACGCTGACAGTGATCCGGACGCGCTCCCCATCCACGTCGAACTCATGGCATTCGATCTGGTCCCGCAACCGCTCCGCAAGCACCGCGGCACGGTCGAGATCGGTATGGGGCAGCACAATTCCGAACTCTTCGCCCCCGTAGCGGCCGACTGAGTCGGTATCCCGCACCGCCTGCTGCATGACCGTCGCCATCGCCTTCAGCACCGCATCGCCTCCCACATGCCCGAATAGATCGTTCACATGTTTGAAGTAATCCACATCGGCCAATATCAGACAGGCAGATTCATGATAGCGCGTACAGGCTTTGAGTTCTCGCGAGAGGACTTCTTCGAGTGCGCGTCGGTTCAGCAATCCCGTCAAACCATCGCGCGAGGCCAGTTCGTGCATCTGCTGATGAATGGCAGCGTTGTGGAGTGCAAGGGACAGTGACGTGCCGACCATAGACAACAGTTGGAGCTCGGATTCTGAGAAGGTCCCCTGCTGCCCTTCGACGTACAGCAATCCCTGGCTCTTCGGCGAGAGGGTCAGCGGAATGGTCATGACAGAGCGCGCACCTTGCTGGGTTGGCTCGCACGGGAGATGCGCAGGCCGTCCGGATACTGGAATACCGGTTGACAGCCGAAGCACCTGTGCGTCGGCCTGAGAAATCAATGCGGCGTTGGGGTTGAATCGGCTGAGGAGATGTTCTCGCACTCGTTGTTCCTGGAACTCGTCGACCGTCGATCGAGACCACGTCCAGACACGATAGGGATCGGACAGGCCGAGTCCGATGACATCCACCGGGACGAGGCCGGCGAGGCCGTTGAATAGGGATCGGGCAATGGACTCGCTATTCAATGAGCCCGCCAAGGCTTGAGTCAGATGATTGAGCAGCGACAATTTCATATTCCATTGCTGGAGAACATCCCGCTCGCCCGCCAATGTGGCATTCACCTGTGCCAGCTGTCCGGAGAGATCGCGCACGGCCTGAAAGGCCTGCCGATTCATGAGCCCCCTCTGCAGTGAATCCAGCACTCGCGGAGCGAGCGCGGGAACCGTCAGGTAGTCGAACGCGCCGTCCCGTAGGCATCGCGCCACCTGCCCTGCGCCGATCTCCGGTCCGATCAAGATCACACAGGCGTCGCTTTCCAGCCTGGCCAATTGGCTCAGCAACTCGAAAACCGGCTCTGGTGCGGCGGCCATTTCGCACAGGATGGCATCGGGAGGTGTGGATCCCATCGCCGAGAGCAGCGCCACAGGGCCGGTGAATCGGTGGACACTATTCCCCGACTCTTCGAGACTCGTCCAGATTTTCTTGCGCTGAAAGGCGCCACTACCTGCGACGAACAGGCAGGCCAATCGATCGTCTGCGGCGTGGTGCGTGACGGCGCCATCGGTAGCGGGAATGGTACGGTCGGAACCAGCCTGCCTGGTCATATCGGACGCTCCTTGTCCTGTTGACTGAATCCCCCCGACGTTGGATCTGTTCGGGATGGCTCTTCCTGTTCTCGCGCTTCCGGCGAGATCGACACCCGATCCTCCGCCTCTGCGACATCCCTGTCTCCGTGAGGCGACTTGCCCAACGGCACGTTCAAGATCCGCTGATAGGTGCGAACCAGGTTATGGATCTGGCTGAATTCGATACCCATCGTTTCCCCTGAGTCGTTCATCTGGTCTATCTGGTTTGTCTCGTTTATTTGGTTTGTCTTGTTTGTTTGGCTGAACCAGACCAACTCGATGAACTAAACAAACCAGATAGACCAGATGAACCAGAGCAACCAGTCAACCTCGCGCGCTGAGAAACTCTACGGCGTCCGTCATCCCGGATGCCGCATATCCATTCACGGCTCGCCCGCCCGTGCTCATATGCGCCAAGGTGTCTTGTGTCTGACCGATCCACCGCTGAATCTGCTCGCGATTCTGCTCGGCGCGGACCAAGGCCTGCCGCATGGCATCAGCCAAACTTTCCCAGGCTTTGTCTTCGCCCGGCAACATGGGCCGCCCCGCGAGTTGAGCGGAAGCCTGTGCCAACCGTGTCAACGCCTGGTCGATTGCCTGTACAGACACTTCCAGACTGCCCAGGTCTTGGCTGGCAATCGACGCCTGGCTCTCTTCCAACTGTACCATAAACGCCCGGTATTGTGCTTCGAGCCCCTGTAACGAGATCATCGTCTCCTTCATCGTGGTTTAGCAGGTTGATGAACGTAAAACGTAAAACGTGAGACGCATCTGATAGGTCGAAGCGTATAGAGCTGATCCCTGATGCCTCTGACGAGATCCGCGATCGTCGTGAGACGTTTCAGCTTTTCACGGCTTACGTTTTACGCACTACCTTTCACGTTTCACGGATTTCGAGACCGTAGCCCGTCAGGCCTTGAGGGCGAGCCGGGGAGCCGCGTCGGTCTGCATGTACGCGGGTGGGCCCGTTGGCTTCACGGATTGAGGCGGCACACCAGGCCCGGTACCCAACAGAGTTTTCACCTGTTGCGCCACCTGCCTCCAGGCGCTGTTTAGATCGCTCAACAACGTGCGGACCCTCTCCAGCGGTTCAGGCTGTCGCGCGAGGTGCCCCTTCACCAGTTCCTCATGCATATGGAGATAGAGCCGATCCAGGTTGCGCGCAATCTCGCCTCCCTCTTCGAGATTGAGCGAATTGCGCAGTTCGGCAATGATCGCCAAGGCTCGATACAGGGCAATACCGGACGTCAGGGTGTTTTGTTTCGCCATTTCCTGGGCCGCCTGGCCGATTCGAAAAATCGCGCCTTCATACAGCAGCACGATGATCCGCGCCGGATCGGCGTGCGTCACATCGCTCTCGAGATACTTCGCTGCAGCATAGGGATTATTCAGTACGCTCACTGGCACTCCTCCTTTATAGATTCGATCGGTTACCCTTATGGTGATCCAATGGGTAGTCTCGCGAGTTGGGTGGTCAAGTAATTGCTCGTTTCGTGATATTTATTGAGGGCCGTCTCCAAGCGGACGAGTTGGGCACGAAACTCATCCCCTGATGCCGTGATGCGATCCTGGAGTTTCTTGATGTCGCTCGTGAGTCGATCCACATTGCCTTGCAACCCATTCGACTTGGCTGTCAGGATGCCGACTGAGGGATCGGTGTATGCGGCCAGGGATGACACGAGCCGGTCCCCGACCCCCCGCGTCACCGCGATGGAGCCGAACAACCCGGTCGATGAGCTTTCGGTGCTGATGGCCAGACCGTCTTCCGAAAATCCTGAATTACTGATCAACACATTGCCCCTACCGGTTGCCGAATGGTCGTTGATCGTCCCAGCGATATCGGCCCCTTGCACCGTGCGTCCGACCGAGCCGATGCCGGTTTGTGTGGAGCCGGCCTGATCGGAGACGACCGTAAAGTGAATGTCTGCGCCATAGTCCTTCGAGGTGATCTTGAGCCTACCGCTGTCGTTGGAGGCCGACAGGCTGACCCCCTGTGTCGCGAACGAGCTATTCAACGCACTGACGATGTCGTTGATTTTCAAGCCAGCGCTGAGGGTGACGCTGAAGGCCGAGGTCGTCGGAGTCGTAGCGGTATAATCGCCGCTATAGGAAAAACTCAGCGCTTCGGCGCTCGTCAATCCGGTCGTTGATAAATCCTGAAATGTCGCATCCGTTGCGCCCCCGAGCAGGGCCTTCTGGGGTGCAGTCGTAATATTGAGCCCATAGCGCCCGGCCTCGGTCTTGGCACTCAAACCGACGAAGGTAATGGCGCTGCTGCTGGGCGTGCCGATTCCCAGAAACAGCCGCCGCACGCCATCAGGATCGGAACTGATAGCGGAGGACAACGTCGCCTCATTGACCGTGAGCGCGCCGGTCTTGCTATTGGACGTGATCCCGATCTGAGATAGATTCGCTTTGCCCGTGGTAAGACCGGGAATCTGGCCGCTGACGATATCTTTCAACTGGCGTTGAATGGCGCGTATGGCCGGGTCTCCGAGCAACGGACTAGCTTGTTTGGTGGTCGGATCGTAATTGAGTTGTGTATTGAGAAAGGTATTGAAGTCGTTATAAGCGGTGACAAAATTCTTGATCTTTCCCACGGCGGCCGTAGCATCGGACGAGACCGAGACCGTCACACCATTCGTCGTATCCGCTTGCTGCAAATTCAGGGTCACACCTTGGATGATATCCGCGACGATATTGGTCGATTTGGTGTAGGTGGTGCCGTCCACGACCACCACGGCATCTTGGCCGGTTTGAAAGGTGGGCGCGAAGACATCCACGGAAAACCGGTCGCCGGCGACCAGCGTGCCGGTCGCCCCGAAATCGATCTGGACGCCTTCGTTAGTCGTACCGCTCCCGTCGATCGCAGTTGCAGCAGCGGCCGCCGTAATGCCGGCACCGGAGGTGCCGGTTCCGGACGTCGCGCTATATGCCACCCCTCCATAGCCTAAATAGGTCAAACCACCGTCGATGGAGTATTTGTACGTGGCGGTTCCCGGCACCCCGCCGGTCACGGCCTGAATGAGAAAGGTCTTGTTCGTCGAGCCGGTGTAATTGTTACCGGCATTCGACGTGACCGTGCCTGCAAAACTGTTTCCAGTAAAGGCATAGGCCGCCTCGACCTTCTTGTTCGTGAAATCCAACGTTGTGTTATTGTTCGTGATCGTGATGCTGTTCGATCCACCGCTGTCATTGGCAGCGAGGATCAGCCGATAGGGATTGGATCCCGTCCCGTCGTTGATGATCGTGGCAGTGACACCACCGCCCGCCGAGTTGATCGAGTCTCGCAGCGCCTGCAGCGTCGTGCCAGCAGACACGGCGACGCTGTATTCCGCCCCCGCATTGCTGACTTTGAACTTGAATGTCCCATCGCCGCTCGCGACGGCTGTGGAATTCTGATCGACAAATCCAGCGGCTGCCAATTTAGAAGCCTTGGCCAACTGTTTGACCGAGACGGCATAAGTCCCCGTCGTGGCCGCGCTACTGGCCGTCGCCAATAAGAGCGAGGCGCCCCCAGCGGTTGTCCCGACAGAGACGTTGTTGGTATTGAAATTGGCCGGATTGTTGACGGAACTGGCCACGGCCAAGAGGGTGGAGAGTTTCGTGCTGACGCTCAGCACCGCGCTGATTTCTTTCTGGTAGGTCGCCTGCCTGGTCTGCAACGTCGTGACGGGACCTTGCGCGGCGTCTTGAACTTGCTGGATGAGTTGGTCGTAATTGATCCCGGATGCGAGTCCGGTCGAACTAATCGCCATGGTGCTCCCCTCTCTGATTACTTATCGGCTGGGAGCGGAAAACCTTGAGCGATTAAACGATCTTATCGATCAGCGGCCCGATCAGGCGCCTGATCACATCCGAAGCGGCGTGCATTTCTTTGGCGGGAATTTCTCTGATGACGGCTCTGGTCTCAGGGTTGACGAGAACGGCCGTGATTTCATGGGTCTCTGTGTTCACGCGGAACTGGATGTCGTACGTGGGCATCGCGGCCACAGCCGTCTTCTCCGGCACAGGATCTGTCTTCAGTTCCACTGCTCCTGCGCCTGCTCGTTCTATCGGGCGAGAGACAGAAGGAAACGAGAGATTGCCATCGATTTTCTCCACCATCGTTCTACCTCCTGGCGCTTCGGAGAGGAGGCACGGACCGCTTGGTCCGCGCCTCCTCCCTCTGTTGCCTCCTACCGCAGGAGCTGTAACGCTGTCTCACCTGTCTTATTGGCCTGGGCCAGAATGGCCGTACCGGCCTGCACCAGAATCTGGTTCCGCGTGAATTGCGCCGTTTCGTAGGCGAAGTCCGCGTCCTTGATCCGGGCCGCCGCTGCTTCCTGATTCTCAGCCGAGACGGTCAGAGCTTGCGTCGTCAGGTCCAGCCGGCTTTGCAAGGCGCCGACATCAGACCGCACCTTACTCAACTGCGCAAGTGCCGCGTCGAGAGACATGATCGCCGTATTGGCGCCTGATTGCGTGGTGATGTCCATCACACTCAGCGAATTGCTGAGGTCAGTTGTATAGGGCACGGTCGTGCTGGCCGCGCCAAGATCCGTGGTCCGCCCTGAAAATGCGACGTCGGCCTGCGACGTCAGTCGGACGGCGCCCCGATACAAGTTGCCCCCGGCACTCGCTCCGGTAAGCGTGGCGCCGTTAGCCGTCGAGTACAAGGCAATGTTCCGCCCATCCGCGGCTGTCAAGACCAATGCCCCGGAACCACTAACGTTCGCCGTGACTCCCGTGGAAGCGGTCTTGGCGTTGATCGCTGCCCGCAAGACGCCGGTGCTGTCGGCGGCTGCGATGTTCGCCGTCGCATCGATCGCAAAGCCGTTGATGAAGAGATCATTGGCCACGAGCGAACCACCTGTCACGCCGGTCGTTTGGGAGTAGACGTTCGCAACGGCCACCGCAGCCACCCCGGTCTTGCCCCTGACGTTGTTGATGGCCGCCGCCTTCGCAATCGCGCCGGATTGGCCGTTGTAGGTGCTGACTTCGCTGGTCGCGTTACCTGATCCGACCACCTGGCTCGCCAAGCCTATTTGGCTCAACTGCGAGCCCATGGAGGTGCCTGCGGCATTGCTCACCGCCAACTTGATATCCGTCCCCTTGGTTGCAACCAACACCCAGCCCTCACCCCCTGATGTCACGCGGGCCGTGACATTGGTGATGCCTGCTGCATTGATCTTGGCCACGATGGCCGAGACGAACTCGGTGCTCGAGTTGTAGGCGGTGCTGGTGCCCGACATGATTGATGCCCCAGACGTGTTGGCCAGACTGGTAATGGCCGTCCCGTTGATGTACAAGGCCGCGACACCACCCGCCAGTGCCCCTCCGAGCTGACTAGCGGCGCTGAACGTACTGGTTCCCGAAGCAGTGGCCTGGTAATTGATCTCCAGCACCGATACCTGGTCGTCGGTCGCCGTGGTTCCGCCGACCAACTGGCCGTTGATGTTGAACTCACCCGCGGTGATGGCGCCGAATCCGCTCTGTTGGCTCGCGCCAAGCGAACCGATCGAGTCATCGATGTTCACGGAGAACGCCGCGAACTTGCCGAGCTGGGCTGCGCGGACATCGCCCAACGAGAAGGAGATGGTCTGGTCGGCATTGGCCCCCACCTGGACTTTGCCGGACGAGAAGGAGCCGTCCAGCAGCGATGCACCGTTGAACTCCGTCGTGCTGGCCAACCGATTCAACTCCGCGACGAGCAGGTTGGATTCACCGCCTAAGGTCGCCCGATCTGAGGCGGTGTTCGTGTCACTGGCTGCTTGCACGGCCAATTCACGCAACCGACCAATGATGTTGGTGGCCACGTTAAAGGCTCCTTCAGCCGTATTTACTAAGGATCCGGCATCGCCAGCGTTGCGCACGGCCACGCGAAGACCTCGTGATTGCATACTCAGTTTTGTGGCGATCGACAATCCGGCTGCGTCGTCCGAAGAACGGTTCACCCGGAGACCGGATGATAACCGTTCCAGCGACTTGGACAGCATGTCGTTGTTGAGGCCTAAATTCCGTTGTGCGGTTAAGCTGGGGATGTTGGTATTGACTGTTAATGACATTGGAAATTCCTCCGTGACACAGACACCACTGAAACACTACCTCGCCGCAACATCCATGTCGTCGGCATGAATTGGCTCATCTCGATACCGCTAGCCCTTTTTGCGAAATGCCTCCTTTCCCTGTGGTCGTGAGTTTGCATTGGACTGTGTATCGGATGGTGGTGCGGCGGACTTGAGGGGCCTACGGAGAAAGAATCAGATGGTGCAGGTTCGTGACGGTTCGTGTGGATTGTTAGCCCACGCAAGACAGGCGGGACTAGCAGGACGAGTGAGACGGGTGGGGGTTCGAGGTCCGAAGTTCGAGGTTTTCGGAACGTCGTTCGAGGAGCACGGAGCTGATAGCTGATGGCTCGGGAAAGCGCCGTCAGTCGGGAAGAGGAATCGATTCTTGGTCTCGGCAGTTCGAACTGCTTACTTCTAGCCATAAGCCATGCGCTATACGCTCTTTTCTTCGGGCGTTTCACGTTTTACGTATCACCTTTCACGTCTTACATTCAGCATCCTGCTGGATGGAGCAGATTGGCTGCCAGATAGCGGGAAGAAGCAAGGGCTGGATCGATACTGCAGAACACGACGAGGGGGCGATGACGATCGGACTCAAGGAATGCCGGATAGCCGGATTCAAATTTGTGTCGATACTGGGAGCCTTAGGTTTCGGTATCCAAGAAGGAGCCCCGATGCCGCCAGATGGAGTGACGGAGACGTGCCCCATAGCAGCAGCGGCTGAGGCGTTGACCAGACACACAAGTTCTACACCGGCTTCATCCACATCTCCGACGGTAAGCTGGGCGATGTCCTCGCCGCCATCGTCAAGAACCGCCTCAACCAGGAAGCTTCGCGTACACGTTGCCATCGATATTTCTCGGTCACCCTGCACGAGACGATGTCATTGCAGTAAGCGTTTCCTGGCAGCCACTACACTTCCAAACAGGGCAATAACTGCAGCCAACTAAATCTATTCGCGTGTTAACCGGGCTCTACTGCGATTGAGATACATTTTTGGGCCCCATTTGCTTCAATCAGCTTTGAATGCTCAATATTTCTCCCCTGCCGACCGATACAGCCCATAACAGAAACTGAGTCCGCCGTAACCTGTACCAACACACAGAGGAGGATCGATCATGTGGCAGCCGGAGAAGCAGGACAACAAACGTTCGACGCCATCACTCTCGCGCATGGAGGACAGCATCCCTGCCTCTCCGAACTCCCGACCGGAATCGACCGATGCCATCGTGGCCTTCGTCGGGAAAGGCGTCGAATTCAAGGGCACGATCTCCTACAGCGGAACCGTGCGGATCGATGGATTCCTTGATGGAGAGATCCACACCGACGGGACCTTGTTGGTCG
>JANYBU010000366.1 GCA_025360665.1 Nitrospira sp. | reverse complement strand
GTCACCGAAGCCAGGCAGTCGATCATGCAATACCTGGATTGGTACAATCAATCCAGGCCGCATTCGAGCTTGGGCAAACAAACACCTGATGAGGCCTATGCCGTGATGCTGCCGACGGGTAAACTGGCAGCGTGAGCATCAGCAGAGACGCCACTTACAAAACTCGGCCGGCTGTTCAAACGAATGGGGCCACTTCTGTTCAGCGTTTGATTCTTTGTTGAGAGCTTCTTGGAGGAAAGGAGTCGCAGCAGGATCATCCATGGATTCCAAGCCCAATGCAGCCGCATCCCGTATCCAAGACGAGCGGGACTGGAGCGCCCGCTCCATCAGCCATACACGAAAGTTGTAAGATATCCGTCCCTCTAAATGGCTCAGGCAATTCAAGGTTGCCGATGCAACCTCAGCATTGGCCCTCTCACCAATGATAAACGGAGCTATGCCATTAATAGCTGCATCACCATAGAGCTTTACTAGCATGGAAAGTTTTTCAGAAAATTTTCTAGATTGCTCATCTTCATAAAACCCTTCACTGGCTGCCAAGAAGAGGTTTGTGATTTGTCCACTCAACTGACCTGACAGAGGCATTTGCTCTGTAGACGTTTCAGACTGCGGAAAGGCTAACCCGAGACTTTCTTCACTCTTTCTAGTATTGGAATCTACTTGTCTGAGTATCGATTCTGATCTTGGAGTCTTACTATTTGACGAAAATTCCTCCGGCAATTCACGCCAGTGGCTAGCTCGGTCGCCGCGGATGAAATATGGCGCCCCCTTAGATTGTGTTGCACTCAAGGAAGATCCCCTCTCGAAGCGATTTCTCTGCCAAAACTGTACATCTCTCGGAACAGTTGCTCTACAACTTGCTTGGGCAATTCACCCGTAAAATCAGAAGATGAACTAATATCTAACTCCAAACTGCACGCGTAAGATGTTCCTCCTACTACATGTGTGCTAGTTTTTCCATCAGCAAGCTGCTGAAAAATGGTTCGCTGCGAAGTGACGCAAGCCCACTTATTGAGTCGATTTATGACAAGGTCTGTCACTTGAGGAATCTTTGACTTTCTTGGGCGATTAATCTGGTAAAAGAAATCCCTTGATTCTGGAGAAATATCTACGGACGACAGATATTTTGACAATAACTTGTAGCCATCATCATGCCCACCAACGGGTTGTCGCAATACAGCTCCAAAAGCCAGCCTCTGCAAGGAAGGAACTGTTGCGGAACTCAACCACCCAGCCATAAGTTTTAGAAACTTGTCACCCACTTCGGAGAAAGAACCCAGCGCTGGCAAATTGGGGTCATCTGAATCTAGACCCGTCTCTATGTTCATACCAAGATTCCAGTCGATTCGGAGAGGACCAACTTGCAAAACCAAAATGCCCTTCTCAAAAGGACCTTGTTCAGTTAGCTCGCCTCTCAAAGGACGAATGTTTCTTGATTCAGCATCTGTCCCTAGAAGCTCTCTCCACCACTTGGGGTCATCGAATTTGGCGGCAGGAGAAGGAAAGGCCGTGAGCCTTAAAGCTTGTGCCTGCCATTGTGACACGTCGGGAAGTGTCTGTGGTTTTTGTTCAGTCATAGTCGGTTCTCGCGTATAGACATCTTGTTTAGTGAGATGCTCACCTACCTGGCGAATAGTTTAAGGTTTCTGTGCAACAAAATAAAGTGATCCCTATAAATAAAGCAGTTGCAAGCCAAAGTCTGACTACCTTCGTGCGACCATCCACTATTATTCGGTGCTTCCAGGAGTGGGACAGAGCACTGACATCTTCCGTCCATCACTCTTTGAGCAGATCGTCACTTTCTTGTAGGATTGCGATGTCGGACGAGGTCATTGTTCGGCCTGAATCAACGTTGTAAACCGCATGGATAGACAAAAGATACAGAAGTCATATTCTTTTTTTTCTCGCCCACCCCGTTTGATTCTCTTTTCGTTCAATTAGAGTATAGCCCATGATGCTATGGCTGATTCGGATCGCCAGTGGGAATATAAATATTCCTTCCAGGCTCACTTATTTTCCCCCTGTTGGAAGGACGCCCATGTTGGTCTAAGTGCGGCCGTCGAACGAGGCCCTTCTCAGGGCGCGCGTTCCGGGAGCACTGAACCAACCTGGGTGTCCCTCCAAGAGTCCTCAATTTCCCAGACCTCTCTCAGGAGGAGTGGCCAAGGCTGCCCTTTACTGCGGGCATTGGACGAGCACAGTTTCATCGTGCGCGTTCTGCGAGCAAGAAGGGCACCTGGCCGCATCTTTTCCCCGGCTTTCCGTCTTTCCACTTCTCTTAGGGGGCGGCCTGGTTGCTCCTCAAATGCGCGCGTCGAACGAGCACCTTCTGAGCGTGCGCGTTCCGCGAGCAGGAGGACAACCAGGCCGCCCCCTCTCCCCCCTTCTAATGGGGAATTCCCTCCAGCCCCTGGCCTCCGTAGACTCTGCTCTACGATGGAACAAACCAGACTCTACCAACGCAACCTCTACCGCCTGCCAGTCACCTGCCCGGCGATGTACTGTGCGATGTCGACCGTCGGCGAAGGGAAGATCACGAATCTTTCGGCAGTGGGTTGCACGATCGAAACCGATCAACCTCTGCCGGCAGACCAGAATGTCGCATTGCGCCTGATGCTCCCCGATCAGCGCGAGTCACTGCCGATCGATGAAGCCCAAGTGCGGTGGGTGCATGGCAATCTGGCTGGGATTGAATTCATCCAAGTGGAATATACAGCAAATCTCCGGCTACACGGTTTGGTATGGGACGGGATGGTCCAACGGTTCCGCGCGCTTCAACAGAAGCGCGCGACGTCTTAGACTTGCTCCTGCTCAATCTCTTTCTTTCCAATCATCGCCAGGCAGAGCAATCCGATTCAGATCCAGGCCAGCTCGCGGAACCGCCGGAGCAACGCGCGGAAGAAAAAAGGTGTCAGGAACCATTCCTGAATCGGGCGCGCGATTTTCCCGCGCCGTATCCCGCCTGCCCAGCATCGCTAGGCACAGCAGCCCAACCCCAATCCACACCAGCTCCCTGAACCGCCGGAGCAACGCGAAGGTGATGCCGGTGACGTCGGAGTAGCCGAAGGCCTTGAGGAGGAGCAAATTCCCGCCGTCTTGGGCGCCGAGGCTGCCGGGAATGAAGAAGGTGCCGCCCTTGATAAAGACGGAGAGAGCGCCGATGGAGATGGCGGAAAGGGCCATGGTAGGACCACCGAGATAATAGAGGATGACATAGACTTCCAACGCTTCCGCCATCCAACCAAGAAAGAACAGCCCGGTGGAGGCACAAAAGGCCGGACGTTTGTGGCGGTAGAATTCCAAGATCGCTCGATCCAGCGACCGTAATCGTTCCTCGCGCGCTTCGAGATAGGCAATCTTCAGCCCGATCTTCCGCAAAAACTCCAATAGCCAGGTACAGAGTCCTTGCCGCTGCACGAACACAAACGCGGCGGTCCCCAAAGCCAGCAGGCCCACGCTTAAGAGTGCAGCAGCCACGGTCTGACCGGATGAATCATTCCCGCCTAGCAGCCACACACTCAGTGCGATGCCGAGCAGAATGAACAACACTTCTGCAATCGTCATCGTCGTTTTCGCAATGATGACCGAGGTGAACGCTTCCTCCATCGGCACATGATGCTTCCTGAGCAGATAGGCCTTGAGCGGCTCACCGCCGACGTAGCCGGCCGGCGTGGTCATGTTCACCACTTCACCGGCGGTCCGGATCGCGAGCACACGCCAGAACGGAATATCCTTCCCCGACGGGCCAAGCGTGACTTTCCATCCGTACGCTTCGACGGCGTACATGATGACGGAGGGAATCAGCATAACGAGGAGTGCGACCGGCCCGAGTTGCGCCGCCGCGTCGTAGATGTTCCCTGGACCGATATGCCACACGATGAGACCGAGGGTGAGGAGGCCAACGAAGAGTAAGGAGAGTCTTAGCATGTTACGCTAGGGATCCACGGTGAGCGGAAAAAAGCAGTCCGGTCATAGGGGACAGGACCTTTATCTCCACTCCTTCAGCAGGGTAGCTGGATAATTCCAACTGCGGTCGTCGAGCGAGGCCTTTCTGATTCTTCAACTTCCCCATAGGGAATAGGCAAACCGTCTTTCACTGCGCGCAATGAGCGACCCTCATCCTTCTATATGATTCCTCCAATCTCGCTAGAGGGGGAAAGGTATTAGGAGCCGCTTCCTGAGTCGAGAGTGCGACCTTCCTGAATTGCCACCGCCCGCCCACCGATGAGAGCCAGGCAGAGCAAGCCTGGTCCTATCCAGCTCCCGGAACCGCCGAAGCAACGCGAAGATGATGCCGGTGACGCCAGAGTATCCAAAAGCTGTTAATAATACCACATTCCCGTCGTCTTGGGCACCAAGGCTGCCGGGGATGAAGAAGGTGCCGTGGAAGAAAAATGTGTCAGGAGCCGTTTCCTGAGTCGAGAGTGCGATTTTCCTGAATTCCCGCCGCACGCCCACGCAGCACCGCTAGACACAGTAGCCCGATCCCGATCCATACCAGCTCCCGAAATCGCCTCAGCAGCGCAAAGGTGACGCCGGCGACCTCGGAGTAACCAAAGTCTTTCAGCAAGAACAAATTCCCGAGGTCTTGGGCGCCAAGGCTGCCGGGGATGAAGAAGGTGGTGCCTTTAATAAAGACGGAGAGGGCGTTGATAGAGATGGCCGAAAGGACCAGGGCAGGCCCTCCCAGATACCAGATGATGATGTAGACTTCCAATGCTTCCGCCATCCAACTAAGAAAGAACAGTCCGGTGGAGGAGTACACGGCCCGCCGATTATGGCGGTAGTATTCCAAGATCATTCGATCTAGCGACCGTATTTGTTCCTCACGCGCTTCGAGAAAGCGAATCTTTAGTCCGATCTTCCGAGTAAACTCCAATAGCCATGTAAAGAATCCTTTTCGCTGCGCGAACACCAACGACGCAGCCACGAACAACAGCAGGCTGACACTGACCAGCGCCGCTACGACGGTCTGTCCCAATGAGCCGTCGTTGTCAACCCTCCAGAATGCGAGCGTGATGCCCAAGAGTATGAAAAGCACCTCGGCGATCGTCTTCGTCGTTTTCGCAATGACGACCGAGGCAAGCCCCTCGACCATCGGCACATGATACTTTGTGAGCAGATAGGCTTTGAGCGGCTCGCCGCCGATGTAGCCGGCCGGCGTAGTCAAGTTCACCACTTCACCGGCGGTCTTGATCGCGAGCACACGCCAGAATGGAATATCCTTGGCCGATGGGCCAAGCGTGACTTTCCAACTGAATGCTTCAACGACATACATAATGGTGGAGGGAATCAGCATGCCGAGGAGCGCGATCGGCCCGAGTTGCGCCGCCGCATCGTAGATGCGCTGGGGACCAATATGCCAAACGATCAGAAAGAGTGCGAAAAGGCCGGCAAAGAGGAGAGCAAGCTTAAGCATGGGTCACGACAGACGGTCTAATTGCCCATAAACACGATTGATGTCAGGAGCCATTTCCTAAGTCGTCGGCGCGACTTTCTCGAATAACCGCTGCCCTCCCGCCGGCGATGGCTAAGCACAGCAGCCCCAATCCGATCCACACCAACTCGCGGAACCGCCGGATCAATGCGAAGGTGATGCCGGTGACATCGGAATAACCAAAGGCCCTCAACACAAGCATATTTCCGCCGTCCTGAGCGCCGAGGCTGCCGGGGATGAAGAAGGTGCCACTCTTTATAAAGACGGAGAGGGCACTGATGGAGATAGCGGAGAGCGCCATGGCCGGACCGCCGAGAAAATAGATGATGACGTAGACTTCCAACGCCTCCGCCATCCAACCGACAAAGAACAGCCCGATGGAGGAACAAAAGGTCAGGCGGTTGTCACGGTAAAAAGCCAAGATTGTTCGATCCAACGACCGTATTTTCTTCTCACGCACTTCGAGATAGTGAATCTTCAGCCCGATCTTTCTCAGAAATTCCAATAGCCATGTAAAGAGCCCTTGTTGTTGCACGAACACGAGCGCCGCAGTCACGAGCACCAGAAAGCCGACACTGACCAGCGCAGCTGCAACAGTCTGCCCGGATGAGCCGTCGGCGCCGACCCTCCAGAACGCGAGTGCGATGCCCATGAGGATGAAGACCACTTCAGCAATCGTCATTGTCGTTTTGGCAATGACGACCGAGGCAAATCCCTCCACAATCGGCACATGATGTCTCCTGAGCAGATAGGCCTTGAGCGGTTCGCCCCCAACGTAGGCGGTCGGCGTGGTCATGTTCACCGCTTCACCGGCAGTCCGGATCGCGAGCACACGCCAGAACGGAATGTTCTTCGCCGAAGGTCCCAAGGTGATCTTCCAACCGTACGCTTCGACGACGTACATGATGGTGGAAGGAATCAGCAGGACGAACAGCCCGATCGGCCCGAGTTGCGACGCCGCCTCATAGATGCGCCCGGGACCAATATTCCAGACAATGAGAACGAGGGTGAGGAGACCGACGACGAGTAGGAAAAGTTTTAACACGCTAGGCTAGGAATCCACGGTGAGAAAAAACAGACAAGTCCTAAGGGAGCGTATCGCTATGTCCACCCCTTCAGCAAGGGAGTGGACAAGGTTGCCCTTCACTGCGCGCATGGAGCGAGCACCGTCGGTCTACTAAATTGAACCTTCCAAGCTCGCTCGTTTTTCTCTTAGGGGAGGGCACCCATATTGGTCTTAGTGCGGCCATCGAACAAGGCCTTTCTCAGGGCGCGCGTTCCGGGAGCACAGGACCAACGTGGATACCCTTCCCATCTTTTCTTTTGGGTCTTCGCGGATCACAGTGGGTCCTTCTGTGGTCCGATCCTATGTGAACGCCTTGTTTGAGGCGGCGTTCCAGGCGTTCCCCACCGCTTGAAACTGGTGCAGGTTCTGGCGCAGAGTCGCCGCATGAAGAACCCCACG
>JANYBU010000317.1 GCA_025360665.1 Nitrospira sp. | reverse complement strand
ACACGCAGCGCGAGTTGAACGCCATCGCCCATCGGTTGAACACGCGCCCGAGGAAATGTCTCGACTTTGCCACGCCCCTGGAAGTCTACGCGCACCTGCGCCATCCTTCACCCGTTGCACTTGGAACTTGAAACCGCCGTTTATTTAGTTTGTTTGGTTCGTTTGGTTGGGGAACGAAACAAACCAGAACAACCAGACAAACTAGACAAACTAGACAAACTCGCCTGGTCTCCCCTCACACGGAGCTCCCACATCATCTACAGAGTGATGGATACGTCTCGGGCTTCGGAGTAGACTCGCGCACAGCAGATTACTGAAACTGCCTTGCTCTGCTTCCCGGGTGGCACCAGAAGATTTATGAGTGAGGCGGCAGTGGGCCGCTAAACTTACGATGGGCCACGGTATGGCAAAAGGAGAAACAACATGCTCGAGACCATTGCAATCATCATGGTTGTCCTCTGGCTTCTGGGTATTGTCACCTCGAACACCATGGGCGGATTCATTCATGCCCTCTTGGTCATCGCCGTCGTGGTGATTCTGGTTCGTGTCATTCGAGGTCGACGCGAATAAGGACCCTGGGCAAAGCTTTGAGGGTCTTGCAATCCAACATCCCGCGGAGCATATCGGGCAGACTGCTTCTCTCCGACTCCCCCCTCAGAACACTCCGCAGTGCCTTGAGCCCTTCACAGGAACAGCGTAGAATCCCTTTCTGTCATCATCATGATGGCGCATGTGAGCGCGCCTTGTTCTCATGTCCCAAGAAGGGGAAGTACACATGAACCAGTTGTTTACGTCATCCATGGTCATCGTGATCGGTGCGGTGCTGTCAGTCCCTCCCATGGCTCTCGCGCAGAGCTTTCCGCCGGTGGTGACACAGAAGATTCAGGCGGCGCAGAAGCAGGTCAAGACGATCGGCATGGAGGAGTATCGCAAGGTCGTGGAGAGTCCGGGCGATGCCCTGATCGTGGACGTGCGTGAGCCGCATGAGTATGCCGCAGGGCATGTGCCTGGGGCGATCAACATTCCCCGCGGTCTCCTCGAATTCCAAGTCTGGGAGCATATCGGCTTTCCGGCCAACATCGAGATGGGCAGGACCGTGTATCTCCAATGCCAAAGCGGCAACCGTGCCTCGCTCGCGGCACAGTCTCTTGCGGAGCTGGGGTTCACGCACACCACCGCCGTGGTGATGAGCCTCGAAGACTGGCAGAAGGCCGGCCATCCGTTCGTGAAGTAAGCATTCACCGACGTACGTGGTGAAGAAACGTGGTCATGTCTTGCAATCCAACATCCCGCGGCGCGTGGCGGGAAGCTGGTTCTCTCGTTCATCTCGTCTGTCTGGTTTTTCTGGTTTATTTGGTTCGACGAACAAGAGAGACCAGACAGCCCCTTGCACCAAACCAGGAAACGTCGTTCGTCGCTCGTATCTCGTCGTACGCAAGCGACGGTCATCGGCTTGCGAGATACGCTTCACCAACAACGATCTTCTCTCCTCTCACACTTCGATGGACCAGGCCGTTTCGGCAACATAGAATATCCCCGTTTCTTGCCTCTTCGATAGTCCCGTTTCTCGAAAACTCAGATTTTGGTGCAGCCACTTGCCAGGCCCTTGGATGCATGAGTATCGGTGGCGTCCTGTGCAGTCGAGATTGCCGTTCATGTTCCCTTCATGGCATGTGTGCCGTGAGTGATCGCCGCACCCGCGCGCAGGGCTGCAGCGATTAACACGGTTTCGGCGATCTCTCCGTCTGACGTGCCTATCTCTCGCGCCTTGTTCGAGTGGAGCTCGATGCAATACGGGCACTGTGTCGTCGACGCGACGGCAAGTGCCATCAACTCCTTATACTTTCCCGGAATCGCTCCCTCAGCCAATGCCACCTTGTCGAAGGCCACAAACGCTTTCATCGCCTCGGGCGCATGCGCCTCCAGATTCTTCATCTTGCTAAGATTCTTCATGTCGTACATGACCACCTCCTGATGCTGTTCGGTTGCTGAATGTGATTTGCCATGTCATTTCGCCTCTGGATCGTTCACGCTCGAATGCCGATCACTTCCAGATATTCACCGAAGACCGTGGTGCAGTCCGTCCCCGCTCGATTGTGAGAAGACCAGAGCGCTTCGAGTTCCTGGCGAAGACTGTCACAGCCGCCGACGTCAAGGTACGCAAAGGCCTGATTGATTGGTCCGTAGTAGAGACGGAAGAACTCCACCACCTCCGAGGAAGGAAAGGGATAACTGAACGTATAGTGGCGCCTGGTCAGGTGGAGATCCGTCAGTCCCTTGCCGAGCCTTTCACGGACCGTGGTTTCGTCGCCCCACAAGACCGGCGAGGGCATCCCGGACGGCGCAATGAATTTCGATACGGTCTTGAACATCTGCCCGACGAAACCCTGCGGAGTCCAATTTGCCATGGCAATGGTTCCCCCCGGCTTGCACACGCGCAGCAATTCCTTCGCAACAAGGTCCGGCCGTGGCGCGAACATCGCTGCGATTAAGCTCGCCACCACGTCGAAACTGGCATCCTCAAAGGGTAGCGCCTCTGCATCAGCTTCCTCGAAGCGAGCCCGCAGACCCTCCGCTTGTGCGCGCGCCCGTGCCCGCTCCACCAAATTGCTTGCGATGTCTACGCCGGTCACCTCCAGACCATCCTTCGCGGCCATCAGAGCAAGCTGGCCGGAGCCACAGCCCACGTCTAACAATCGGCATCCAGGAGCGACATGGAGACGCTCGTAGAAATCTCGCGCACTGCTTTCGAGGTAACGCGAGAATCGATCGTAGTCGCCGGCCATCCAGATATTCTTGAGACGAGTCTTCACACTTGCCACTTCTGGTATTAGTACGCTGGCATCCATGGTTGTCCTCCTTTGTGTGTATTCTCGAATCGAAGAATGGTTCGCCATCGCCGCTGCAATGACTTGTCGCACTATAGGGCGATTACTTGCGGGTGTCTTATCCGGGAGTCTGGTTCTCTTGACAGGAGCGTGCTAGGCTGCACGTTCCTTGCTTTGGCGTCCGGTATAATTTGCCGAAACTCGGTTCCTGCAGTTTGGAGCCCGCATGGATGTCTTGTCCGAAGTCCTCAAGGCCGTCAAGCTCGACGGAGCCATGTTTTACAATGCTGAGTTTTCAGCGCCCTGGTGCTTTCGCTCGCCTGCCTCGCGCACCTTGGCTCCTTATCTTTCGCCGGACTCCAGGCACCTGATCATCTTTCACCTGCTGACCGAGGGGCGCGGCTACGCCCATGTCGAGGAAGACGTCCGTCCGGTTCCACTCACCGCAGGGGACATCGTCATCTTTCCGCACGGCGATCCACACATCATGGGAAACGGTTCGCCCGTTAAGGCGGTAGACAACGAGCAAGAGTTGCAACGAATTTTATCTGAAGGCCTCAAGCTCTCCCGCCAGGGCGGAGGTGGAGAGATCACCAAATTCATCTGCGGCTACATGGCCTGCGAACCGCACCTCAGCCAGGTATTCCTCGGCGGGCTGCCGCCCATTCTGAAAGTCAATATCCGCAACGACACTTCAGGCCAATGGCTGGAAAACTCCCTCCGCTATTCGGTTGGTAATGCGGATGCTTCCAGGCCCGGTGGTGCGGCCGTGCTCGCCAAATTGTCCGAAGCCTTGTTCGTCGAAACGCTGCGACGCTATATCGCACTGCTCCCACAGGAACAAACCGGGTGGCTGGCCGGCGTCCGCGACCCGGAAGTCGGGAAGGCTTTGGCCCTGTTGCATCGCAAGCCGGCCCATCCTTGGACGATTGCCGCACTCGCGAACGAAGTAGGCGTTTCGCGTTCCGTACTGGCCGAGCGTTTCCGGCGGTATCTCTCGGAGACCCCCATTGCCTACCTCACAGGCTGGCGACTTCAGCTCGGCGCGCAGAAGCTCAAATCCACGAGCAGTAGCGTCGCGCAGATCGCTGCTGAGGTTGGCTATGAGTCGGAGCCGTCCTTTAACCGCGCTTTCAAACGTACGTTCGGACTCCCGCCTGCCCGATTCCGCAGCCAATCGAAATTAGCCCGCGACAGAGCCGTCCGCCACGAAAACCCGCGGGGAGTCATTGCTTGACCTTGCACCTCAGTTCGGATCGGTGGACATAAACAACCGCCGCTGAACCATTTCGCAGCGCGTGGCGGGGAGCTGGTTCGTCTGGTCTCTCTGGTTCATCTCGTCTTTCTGGTCTTTCTGGTTTGTGTGGTTCGACGAACGAGTGCGACCAGACAGACCCGCACACCAGATAGACTGCCTCTGAATCGCCCGCCCCTCATACGACGATAGACCAGACCGATCTTGAGAAATACAATGGCCACGGCTACACCAGACGCTCGGGTATGTCAGTCCCGAGCAGTTTGAAACCCAGAACCCTGTTCCGATTTGAGGGTGTCTGCGGGGTCGGGGGTAGCTCAGGCTCTCCCGCTTTCTTCTTCTCTCGCCTGATCACGTTTCACCCCTGTTAAAGCTTAAGAACGAACACGCCGAAGAAATACATATGGAGCCACGCCATACCACGACACCTATCCGTATCGGCTGACGTCATCTATGAGCAGATAACTCATCAGCAATGACGTATCCGATCTCAAAGGAGACCAGGTGAGAACAAAGCCGCTTGCCGACAGGCATTCCTTCTGGATCAGCACAGGACGCGTAATGTCGGCTGTGCTGACTCGATTGCATACCCTCTCCCCTATCGGTCACTCACGCGAGCAGGCGTCGTAACGAGGCACCGCATGGAGAGATTACCGAAAATCCTTTCCTGCTCTCGTTGGCTGTCGGCGCTGATCATCGCCATGACGTTGGTCGCGCTCCTGATCGGGGGCCTCGCCCTCGATTATATCGAAATGTGCCTGGTGGCCTCCACGAGCGAGAGCCGCGCGTTGGTCGCCGTCGAGATTGCGGACAAGCTGGACAGGCTGATGGCCGAGGTCTCTGGCGACATCCAGAGGATGGCCTATTCCCAGACCGTTCAAGGAAGGGACGCGGCCGCAAAAACACGATACCTGGAGTGGATGGTCACGGCGTTTCCTGTGTACGGCTGGCTGGGCGTGACGGTCGCGGGCGGTCGCAGCGTGGCTGCCACGGCCCACGCACGCGTCGGCCAGGATCGAAGCGATCGCGAGTGATTCCAGGCCGTGCGAGACCGTGGGAGCATCCTCATTCGTGACGCGCAGATATCCGAGGATTCTCGCGGTGGCGTTCACGGCTTCGATCAGCGGAACACCGGGCGAATTCCGCGGGCATCAGCCGACCGACACGCTGGAACGGCACTATCTGGTGTGGAGTCGAGGCTGGGCGAAAAAGCTTAGACGCGCGGTTGACCAGTTCGCCGATCGCTATGAGCAGGGCATCGCCGAAGGTCAGGCCTTAGAAGAAACGTGGTCAGGCCTTGCAATCAAACATTTCGCGGCGCGTGGCGGGGATCTGGTTCTCTGGTTCATCTCGTCTGTCTGGCTTTTCTGGTTTATTTGGTTTGACAACGAGAGAGACCAGACAGCCTCGCCGATCTCCTCGCGCTTTTGCCATCAGCTATAAGCCATACGCCATTGCTCTTCTCTCCACCCCCTCCCCTCACTCTTCGATGGACCACGTCGGCCTAACAAAGTAGAATGGACCTGTTCTTGGCCTTACGCATTCTCTCTGCACGATGACACTCCCACGCCCAACAGATCAGATTGCAGGATGTTGCTGGTTGCCTCGCTTTGCGGCAAAAGTCCGAGCGTCTCTTTCCAAGGAACTGCCCTGGAGCTACCGCCTGGCCTTAGGAAGCTCGCGCGGCGTGGATGGATCCTTCCTGCGCAAATTCCAATTACCATACCGACAGTTTGTCCAAGCCGTTGAGCGTTCCTCCAGCGACGAGGCGCTGGCACAATGGTTTCGGACCTTGCCGTCGGTGACCGATGACTCGATCACGAGCTGGAATCGCCACGCTCCCCTGTTAGGATCGAAGGGGTGCCCTGGATATCTCATACGCCATCTGGTCAAGTGGGTATATTACCCAAAGTCGGTGACGTATCCCGTGCAGAGTCTGTTCGAAGCCATCGAGCAGGATGAGGGGACTTACTCAGCGGTCAGTAAGTTAGACAACACATCCTGATTATGTCATACTCCGTTCCGCTATGACGCGAGACGGACGGACACTGGATCACGGCACGCTGGAGACCATCCGCAAGATGGCCGTCGAGCGCGTACGCGAAGG
>JANYBU010000315.1 GCA_025360665.1 Nitrospira sp. | reverse complement strand
CCTTCGCGTACGCGCTCGACGGCCATCTTGCGGATGGTCTCCAGCGTGCCGTGATCCAGTGTCCGTCCGTCTCGCGTCATAGCGGAACGGAGTATGACATAATCAGGATGTGTTGTCTAACTTACTGACCGCTGAGTAAGTGGCTGATTTCCAGCTAGACTGGTGCGAGATAGGCTCGGTATCACCCTTGTTGTCTACCTCGTGAGATCTGGTTCCAATATCAAGAACCAGGTTATAGATCAAAGGGGGGCTCCCCCCCCCGCGAACCAGTAATTCGGTATCTTCATGATGTCGTATAAAGTTGAAGCACGGCGCATTGGTCGAACCCTCTTCCCATTTCTCATATCTGACGATACACTTTCTCGTATGACTCTCCGGCACTCCCCAGCTCCGTTTCGAGCCAGCAACCCTCGTGTCATGTCTTCGGCCCTGCTCTCCTGTCTAGTCTTGGCATTGGTGTGCCTGTTCTCATCTGAGTCCGATGCCTCTAGTCTCACCACGGGCCAACTGCGCAGCTATTCGACTATCCATTCCATTGGAGTGGAATGGGATATTACCGGTGATACAGCCCACAATGCAGTGGGCACAATTCAATACCGGGTACAAGGAACGGGTACCTGGAAACAGGGATTTCCTCTCTTTCGGGTGGACTACACAAACCCCGACGGGGAATTTTTCAACATGTTTGCCGGAAGTCTCCTGTTTTTGAATCCGGGGACCACGTACGAAGTCAAGATCGACATCATAGACACCGGCGGCGGCGCGGGAAGCCAGACCCTCCTCGTGTCCACCAGGGCAATCCCGACGTTACCCGCCAATGGTCGAACCTTGCATGTCGCACCGGAGACCGGTGCTGGAAACGGCACGGCGGGAAACCCGTACAAGGGCATCGTTGCAGCGCAAGCCGTGGCACAACCTGGGGATATTTTCCTTTTACACACAGGAAACTATGGGGGTCGGATTACCTTCAACAAATCCGGTGCGGCCGGCAACTACATCGCATGGAAAGCCGCCGGAGACGGCGATGTTTCGTTCAATGGCATTCTCGTGAATGCAAGCCATATCTGGTTGGAAGGGGTCACGGTCAATAACCAGGCGAACGCTTTGACGACCTCCAATGCGCCGGTCGATGTCGTGGTAACTCGTTCTACGTTCACCAACAATCACTACGGTATTTATCTCGATGGCGGAGGGCAGAATTGGTACATCACCGATAACGTCATCGTCGGCGACAATGTTCCCTCAGATGGCGGCCTCTCCGGAGAAGGAATCGAGCTGTGGAAAACAAGCGGGCATGTGGTCGCATACAACCGTATTTCCAGATCCGCTGACGGCATCTCGTATCCTCACACGAACGTCGACATCTACGGGAATGATATTTTTGACACGTCGGATGACGGGATTGAACCGGACTATGGATACGCGAACGTCCGGGTATGGGGCAATCGCATTCACAATGCCGTGCATAACGGAATCAGCTTCCAAGATATGAACGGCGCGCCGTGGTATCTCATTCGGAATCAGATCGTGGGCAGCGAACAGATGCCGTTCAAGTTTCGCGAAACCGATCGGTTTCTTGCCGCGCATAATACGCTGGTGAGCTGGGGAGACGTGCTCGGTGATTCAAATGATGGACAAGATATGCTCATGGGCATCTCGCGCAACAATCTGTGGGTGTCGGTCACAGGTGGTACGCTCTGGAATTTTCAATCGGCGGTCAAGACCTGGCGGACTGACCTCGACTACGACGGGTTTGACTGGGGAAACTCAGCGACGCCGTTCGTCTACGGAGGGCAGTCCTATGCGAATCTTTCGGGTCTGACTGCTTCATCAGGGCTCGAGGGGCATGGGGTCCGCATCACCAAGGCAACCTGCTTCGAGACATTCAACGTGCCAAGTCCGCCACCAGCCTCAGTGCCCATTCAAGCGATGACGCTTCGATCGGGATGCAACGCCATCGACATCGGTGCCGTTCTCCCCAATATCAACGAGGACTACTTGGGTTCTGCTCCAGACCTTGGAGCCTATGAGTTTGGCAAACCTCTTCCACAGTATGGTCCTCGTCCGGCCGATGTCCAACCATTGGAAGCCCCACAGAACCTTCGTTTCGTCTCCCCTTAACGCCCCACGGACACCCTCTTCGAGAGAAGAGCCCAACTTCCCACAGAAAATTAATAGGACCGATACGATCCTTACCGAGGAGTAGTGCCATCGTACTGACTTTCGGCTGCGGCAGGGACAAGAACGACATCCAATCGGCCCGTCCCTCTGAAAGATGAACCCGTCAATCCGGCCAGCCCGGTCGAGGGTCTTACCGGTCAGATAGAGGCCTTCCGCCAGTTTGGATTCCATCGTCCTGAAGTTGATCTCTTCTAATGGGACGCCCCGGCTGTCACTTCGGCATAATTCCATCCGCGATCACGCTCGACTGAAAATCGAAACTTGGTACGCGCGCGTAACAGACAATCCCGCTCTCCTCGTGGCAGTTGCGCGGATAGTCTTTTATGCATCCAAGGTGAGGGGCGTGAAAGTCGTGGAGCCCTCGATGACTCGTGCTTCAGAGCCTGCGCCCACATGTGAGCCGAGAAGGCGGACTTCGGTATTGCGGACAAGGAACACACGATCTCGAGATTGTCGAATCTGGCTGGATAAGCGCGACAAGAAATATGGCGGTCGTTGGCGGAACCGATCGGGCCTTACTGCCTCACATCGGCAACAAGGCAAGACTCCTTTACCGGGAAGCCTGTGGGCTCGACACCCGTGGAGTGATCCGCCTGACTTGCGGCTCAACCTGATCGAACGCGTTCGCCCCGGCGATAATTGGATCAAGAGCCATGACACAATTCCGCCCACCTTCCTTGGCGGCATAGAGAGCCTTGTCCGCTTGATCGATCAGCGCCAAAGGCGTCCGCGCTCCAAACGCCGTAGATGAAACACCGCAACTCACTGTGATCACCGGGCGGGATGCTATTCGCACCCTGTCCCCAGGCTCTATTTCGACACGAATCCAAAGACGCTCCGCCAGAATCGAGGCTTCTGCCAGCGTGGTGCGCGGAAACATCAAACAGAACTTCTCTCCCCCATAGCGGCCGACGGTGTCCGTCAATCGCAGCCCGGCGCCCAGTCAGTTGGCTACCGTTTGGATGGCTTGATCCCCCACTGCATGTCCAAATTGGTCGTTAATGCGTTTAAAATGGTCGATGTCCACCATCAGGCAGCTCAGTTCGGTGTCATGTTCGCGACTCTCGGCAAAAGCCTTCTCAAATTGCACGTAAAAGGCACAGCGGTTAAAGCATCCGGTGAGGGAATCTCGAGACCCTAGGATTGGACCCTTTCCCCACCATTCCATGATGCAGGCTGTGGGGTCTCGACAGCCGTTGCACGGCCAGCCAAAAATCCCGTCGCCCAGGCCCATTGAAAGTTGAAACCACCGATCCGACCGTCGCAGTCGAGGATCTCCCCGATCAGATAGAGGCCTGGCACAAGCTTGGATTCCATCGTCCTGAAGTTCATCTCTTCGAGAGGGACGCCCCCGGCAGTGACTTCGGCATAGTTCCACCCCCGATCCTGTTCCACCGGAAACCGGAACTTCGTGAGCGCCTCGATCAGACGATCTCGATCTTTCCGGGGCAGTTGCGCGATGGCCTTCTGTGGATCGCATTCGATATGAAGGCAGAGCGCCTCGGCAAACCGTTCCGGAACTAGTTGTGCGAGCGTCTTCGTGAGGGAGCGTCGAGGAGTGCCGGCTGCTTGGT
>JANYBU010000293.1 GCA_025360665.1 Nitrospira sp. | reverse complement strand
TCGAGCCAGGCCTGAGTGACGGCGGGATCGGCGAGGTCGGCCTTGTTGAGCACTTTCAGGCTAGGACGCTGGCGGGCCAGGCGCAGCTCTTCGATCAGCGGATTGCAACTGGCGTTCGGTATGCGCGCATCCAGCATTTCGACGATGACATCGATCACCTCCATCGTCTTGGCAGCTTCTTTGCGCGCCGCATTCATGTGACCGGGAAACCACTGTATGGACATAAGGGACAGGCTTTCTGATAAAAATAAATTGTACTCTACGCTATAGGGCCATCATATATGGATGGCCCAAGCGGGGGTAGGAGGAAACGTAACGATCAGGACCTCTTTCGCGGCACATGTTGGGGGGCGTATGGCACATACAGTAACTCATTATTTGGGAGATCATGTCATGGCTAAACAAGCGGTGCGGCGTATGTTTCTCACAGTATTGGCGGTCGTCTGGCTGACGCTCTCGCCGGCGAGCCATGCGGCGGTGGAGATTCTGCCGGAGGTGTCATTGACGGTCGATGGCCGGGCCATTCTTGATCATGCGGCGGTCGTCGCACATCCGACCGTGCAGGAGATTCTGGCGGCGTTCGGTCGTGCCGAAGCCGCTGTGCAGAAACAGGATCTGGACCCGCTGCTGCAATTCTACGCCAAGGGCTACAACTATCATGGCTTGAAACCAGCGGATGTGCGCCGGATCTGGGGCGAAGTCTTCACCCATTACCGCAACCTGTCGTCCACCCATCTCTTCTCGGAGGTGAAGGTGTTCCGGTCAGGGTCTCAACTGCATGCGGAAATCACCTGCACCGGCGGGTTGTACGGCACGGAAGCCCAGGGTGGCACACGTATCACGCTGGATAGCTGGTTCCACGAGGTCCACTATCTGGTCCATGAGGGCGGGGCCTGGCGCTTTCTCGGGAATGCGGGTGCCGCTCCGAGCACGGCTCCGTTTACATCCAGCCCCCATCATCCGCTCTTCTAACTGTGAACGGATGCTGAAACAGTCCGCCAGCCTGTCTTGTTCATTTGGTCTGTTCGGTCTGTCTGGTTTGTTTGGTTGCATGAGACTCACCAGATAACCAGACAGACCGAGCTTGTCCCAGACGTGCTGGCCATCGAGTGTTCAGCCTGCCAGAATAGTATTCCCGCATCTTCCTAGGTCTCGGGAGGATTCCCCTCGCACCGTTGCCGGTCTCGGAATGGGCTGATCGATTCAGCCGAGTTGGGCCGGTTCGGCGGTGAGTTCAAGCGACTCCAGCAGGGATTCGACTTCTTCGGGCGCCGTCTCAATCTCAAACCGCTCTCTTCGGATCTCGTTGCCGGTTCTGTTTCGATAGACCAGTTCATCCGTATCGAGATCATATTCCGGAATCTCGCCGCTCCCCCATCGCTGCACGAAGTAGTGGGCATAGAGGGTATAGAGGCCGTGGTCCTTGTGGTTGTGCCGCAGGACATATTCCGGCATGGTCTGGACATCCAGATCGGCATGGTAATGCTGGAGCCAGAGGTAATCTCCAAGGATCACCAATTTCATCAACGGGGAATCCGAGTAGAGCTTGAGTTTAACGGCCTTTCCCATGGCTTTCAGCCGCTTGAGGAGCTGGATACTTTGCCGAACTTCTTCCCGAAATGTGTCCAGCGTGAACTCGGGATGGTTGATCGCCTGTATGCGCGCGCTCGCTTCCTGGCTGTAGGGATTCACCAGCATGATTCTGGCCCCCAGGCACTTGTCGAGGACCGACGACAGACCGCCCACTTGATCCACAAAGGTGCTGTGGCCGCTGGACCCGATGACCGAGATGGTTCGGCCTGTGCCCTGCTCTTCTTTGAGTTGCTTGATGTGCCGTTGCGCCCCCCGCGTGCGGCGCGGGAAGAACGAGACAAGGCCGGCGCCGGTCGCCACGAGGGCGAGGGCTCGGTCCCGCATACTGCGATGGAAGTAGTTGAGGCAGACGATCAGGAGGATCGCCACCGTCACTTCCACGGCGATGAGCGAGAGCTTGTCATGTTCGACGCGAGACCAGAACGACAAAAAGTGTCTGGCGCCTGCCGGGAGCAAGAGCGCAATGCCTGCACTCAGGGCGACGACGACAATGTGATAGAGACTCCCTGCGGCGTCGCGCAGGAGAGCTCGGACTGTTGACCATAATTCTTGAAACAACGATGCACCTCTTTGAGTGGTAACGGACGACCCCACGGCGATGTCGGGCTAGCAATGCGAGCGATGTATGGGTACGCCTTGGGCGGAGTGCTCAGCAGATGCAGAACGGCTGCGTGCGGACAAAAAAATATCGTATAAAACTTCGTGTCTAGTGGGGGACTGCAGCCTCCGAACACGGAAGGTCTTATGCGATCAACTGCACCCTATCACGAACATATCGGCTACACAAGAGCTGATAGCGAATAGCCGATGGGTGATAGCCGGGGAAGTAGAGCTGATCGCTGGTGGCGTATAGCTGGGGTACAGACAATCATGTACTTGTTTTACGGGCCGATACTATCGGCCATCAGCTATACGCCATACGCTCTTCTCTTTGGACGAGTTACTAGTACTGGAGCGTTGAGGGCTCCCGATGAAACTGCGCCACCGTGGGGCGAACCAGCTCGGCGAAGTCTCGATAGCGGAGCTTCATGGCTCCTGTATGGGTCCCTGCGTCGAAGAGGATCTGTTCATCTTGCGTGAGCAGCTGATCGACATAGACATCCATGTTGTAGAGATTGCCGAACGGAGGCATCGTTCCCACTTCGCAGTCTGGACAGAGGTCCGCGAGCTCGTGCTCCGTCGCAAGCCTCACGTGCCGGCTACCCAACGCCTCTTCGAGTCGCTTGAAATCCACCCGCCAGGTGGAGGGGACGACAGCCATCACAAACCGCTGGTCGGCTTTGACGATTACCACTTTGGCAAACATGTCGCCAGGCACATGGAGGGCTTCAGCCGTCCTTCGTGCGCTGTAGGCCACGCTATGGCTGACAACCTCATAGGGAATCTTGTGGCTGTCGAGATAGGTTTGGAGTCTCTTGAGAACGGGCATAATAACCTCCGAGAGTGAGAGTAAGGGGTGAAATGCTCACATTGGCGCTCGAAGGAAGAAAGGAGCAAGGGGAATGCCATCACATCCGCGCAGGATGCAGCAGGCAAATGTGTGATGCACCGCGTGGTTAGCGCAGGATCATGACAGAGGCCGGCGAGGCAACAGACAGCTTCCGTAGCAGAATAGGGCAATGGTGCTTGGTGGACTGTCCTGAAATGCTACGGCGAGGTGAGTCAGAAGTGGTTTGTCTGGTTCATCTAGTTTCTCTGGTTTATCCGGTTAGTCTGGTTCAACCAAATACACGAGACAAACCAAACAAACCAGAGGAACCGGTCTGCTCGTTATCTCAGGCGTTCGCGGCCGTGGGGGGTGGTGAGATCTTGATCGGGACCAAGGGGGACGATACGGGTCGGATTGATGTCGTCGTGGGTGATGTAGTAATGCCGCTTGATGTGGTCGAAGTTGACGGTGTCGGCGATGCCGTCGGTCTGATAGAGGTCTTTGAGGTAGCCGAAGAGGTTCGGGTAGTCGATGATCCGTCTGAGGTTGCACTTGAAATGGCCGTGGTAGACGGCGTCGAAGCGCACGAGGGTGACGAACAAGCGCCAATCGGTTTCGACGAATTGTGAGCCAAAGAGATAGCGTTGGCGCGCCAGCCGGGCTTCGAGTTGATCGAGGGCGTCGAAGAGGCGCCGCACAGCTCGTTCATAGGCCTGCTGCGATGTGGCGAATCCCGCGCGATAGACCCCGTCGTTCACGTTCTCGTAGATGAAGGTATTGAGGTCGTCGATCTCCTTCCTGATG